>CAZOSE010000098.1:0-7616 GCA_964582385.1 uncultured Lachnospiraceae bacterium | reverse complement strand
ATCTATACTTACTTTATGACTTTTTCCTTCTAATGATTCTATGTATATTTCCCCTGCAGGTATAATATTTTCTTTAACATTTTCATATGGTGTTTTAATAACAACAGCACTTCTTTTTCCAACTAAACTTTTTGCAATAGGAGTAACTGCTCTAGTTTCATCAGGGTTTAAGTCCAAAAGTGTTGCCAAACCATAAGGATTAGAGAGCATGCGAATAGTTTCTCCTGGAAAGGCTACCTCAATTGCAGCAAGTTTGCCTTCAGGAATTTTGTCAGTTCCTCTTACTTCATCAACAATAGGAATCTCTTTATCCAAACGATTTTCCACTAATACCGCTTCATCAGCTTGTAAAATCAATCCTACAATCTGATAATTGCTGGAATACTTGTTAATAATCTTAGCAATCTTAGCATATGGGTATCCTTTACCTGCAACTACTATATAGCCGTTATTACTACTTATAGTACCACTTTTAACATACTCCTCTAGATTATCTATATTAACAGTTATTCCAACTGCTTGGCCAGCACCTGCTGGAGTATTAGGATTATGACCTATCATTGAAGATTCCGTAATAATTGTTTCAGTAATCGTCTCCATTGCAGTATCACCAATTACCGGTGTTGCTTCATTAATACGGATTAAGCTTAAGTCTTCTATTCTTTTGTCTATTTGCCTTACTGCTTCTTTTAATGCCGTAATAATGCCTTCTACATTAGATAATGTACCTTTAGTTCCTGTTGTCACAGCTTCGGATGAGGATAAGAATCTTAAACTTCCATCATCTTGTAAACTGCCAATACATACTTCTGTAGTTGAATTACCAATATCAACACCTGCAATTAATTTCAAAGAAGAACGCCCCTTTTCTCGTATATATCTACAGCTTCTAAAATTAAGTTTCCACACATAACTGCATTATATTTACTCTTTAGTTCCTCTGCTATATCTAATAGTTCTTGTTTTGTAGAACGATTTGGTCTAAGTTTATTATAAACATTCATAATTATGTCATCAGGTACGTCTACTAACTCTGCTGCTCTTTCAAAATTCTCACCGAGTTGGATGTTATCCGCTGCCTTTGCAACCTTTGCTTGCTTTAAAAGAGTTTCTTTTGAAATCTTAATATCATCAGAATTAACATTACCTTTTTTAACTTCATTTAAGTTAATATCTGCTAATCTTTTTCCAGTTTTTGATGTAATTGAATCTTTTTCATACTCACCTAAAGGGTATCTCATTCTTCTTCCCCCATTTCTATTGTAACTTGATTCTTATTAACTTCTTCAGTTTCTTTAATGTGCATAACCGCTGCCTTTACTTGGTACTTTGGTCTTGTCATTGGATCGTTTTGTCCTTCTAATGGGGTTACTTTATCACCCTTTGCATACTTAGCAGCGTTTTTACCAATGGCACGATACTTTTCCAGATTAAGGAGTGGTGCTTGTGGAAACAATTCCAAGTTTGATAAAGGATATAAGTCCTTTTGATGGATGATTGCAGTGCCTTTAGACTGCAAACCTATTCCAATACCTGAACCACTAAGTTTAGCAGCGTCTAGGCCAACAAATGCAACATCAGAGGATTTAAAGACTTTTACTACTCTGGGAATCATTCCCTCTTCTTCTATTCCAGCCTTAATGTTTTCTAATACATCTGTTAGTTTTAATCCATTTATTGTATTATATATCTGGCTATTAAAAGCAGGTCCTACACCGATTACTACTTCTTTTGGACTAGTTCCATTCTTAGCTGGAGTTTTTCCTTGTAGGAAGTTTTTTGCTGCTGAATATTCTATACTATTTTGATTTGCATTTTTATTCTTATAACCTTTATTGTCATCAACTTCCTCGATTACAGCTCTAACTATCTGTTCTATTAACTTCTCATCTATATGCATTCTAACTCCTCCTATAGGTTATTTGGGTCAATAACGTTTTGGATGTCTTTAATTTCTTCCCAACGTTCACCCTCTACACGATAACCAGTACCAGGACCCATATAATCATTAGGATGATTGACTGCTGATATTACCCTAAAATCCTCATCTAAAATAGCAGATGTTTGCAAGTAGTCTCCTGTGATTCTTTGCTTTAACATATTTAGTATAGAATCTGCTACATCTTCAAAGCCTGTCATAGCAAGAGCTTTAACTACATCAACCCCTGTAATCTCTCTTTTCATTAAATCATTTGCAGAAATTATGTCAGCCGCAGCATCTCTACTAGGTGTGTCATGGCTTCCGTGAGCATATGTTGCCGCTTCAACTTGTTCATCTGTAACTTCAGCAAGTCCAAGATATTTGAATACTGCTTGAACTGCCTTTCCAGCTTTTCTTCTGACTCTTATAACATCTTCTTCTTTAACTGGCCTTAGACCACCATCAACTTGCATATCTCTTTGAAGAACATTGTAATCGTCAAAATCTTCTGCATCAAAGTTAGATCCTGCAAATAAATTATCATAATTAGCTTCTCCTGCATAACCAGAGAATATAAAGTCTGTACCTGGTAGAAATTGAAGCATTGTCCTTGCACTTCTTCTAAGGTCAGAATGAGTAAATGTTTGATCATTAGAGGAAGCACATTCAAGTCCTAACAAGGATGCTACCAAGTTTTCTCCTAGTATTTCTCTAATACCAGATGGAACTGATGCTGGAATTCCTACACAGCTTACTGAACCATTTTGTGTTCCCTGGGAGCCAGCTCCCTTAGTCATATATAAACATCTTACTTCTAAATAAAGCATTGATTTTTGTTCTGCATTACCCATTAATACCTCAGCTCCAGAACCTGAGGTGAATCTTGTTTTGATTCCCCTTGATGCATAAGCACAGTTTAAAAACGCCTTAGAGTAAGGTGTATCATCTCCATCGATAAATGCTGATTCTGTACCATATACAGATATGGTTTCTGCATAAGTCGATAAACCACGCATTCCTAGCTCAAGTTCTGTAGCTTCTTCTGCAGAACACTGGGTTAGGACACCCCTTCTTCCAACTTGACCACCAATTAATAGGGCTAGGGCATTAAAAGGAGCATATCTTGCAATTCCCATAGTTGTTTCTTCTTCACCAAAACCTCTTAAGGCTCCTTCTGCACCATCTGCAGCTATTTGAACCGGGTCATCTTTTAGGTTAGTTATATGGGCCTGGTTAGAGGGAGTCTTTCTAGCTCTCATCTTTTGCATGCCCATCATCATTTCTACTACATTAAGTTCATTTATAACTTCAACCATTTTAGCTGGTGTAATACCTGAAACTATTTCAAGGATTTCTTTTCTTGATACATTGATATCAACAATTTTCCTTGCTATTTCTACAGAATTCATAGCCATAGACTTTTGTACCCTACTAATGCGGATTCCGTGATCAGCAATAAATTTATCTATAAAATCGAAGTCTTCTCTTTTCTTTTCATCTAATTCAACAATGATATTATTTTCTATTCTAATAGATGGCTTTGGATCGTAAGGGCTTGACATAGCAATAAAACCTTTTTCAGGCCACTCGTTAATAAACCCATCTTTATTTACAGGACGATTTTCTAGTATTTCCATTCTTTTTGATCTTTTCATGTCTTTAGCCTCTCATATCAAAATTAATCTTACTTACCCTCAACTACTTCTATATCAAAATTGCTTATTGCTTGCTTCCAATCATCATTTAATTTGTGATCAGTAACTAAAGCATCTATTTTTGATAAATCTATAATTTTTGTAAATGAAACTTTTTCAAACTTTGTACTATCTACTGCAAGAATTTTTGTTTTAGCTGCATCAACCATTAACTTCTTAATATGTGCATCAAGCTCATTTGAATCTGTGATTCCCTTATCAATATCTATACCCTTACAAGAAATTATAGCCTTATCAACATTATAGGACTTTATCATTCTTTCAGCCTGATATCCCACCAAGGCAAGGGCTCCTTCTTTTAAAAAGCCTCCTGTTGATAAGATATTCCAGCCGGTAACATCAGACAATTCTAAAAGTATTTCTATTGAATTTGTAATAATAGTTAGATTTTTTTTATCTCTTAAATTCTTTGCAATGTAGAGAGCAGTAGAACTGCCATCAAGCATGATATGATCCCCATCTTCGATAAGAGAATTAATTGATTTACCAATAATTTGTTTGCCTGTTGTATTTGTTCTTTTTCTCACCGTGTAAGGAAGGTCTAGACGTAAATCTTCATTAAGTACAGCACCACCGTATGTTTTGGTAGCAATACCTTCTTTTTCAAGCTTCTCCAAATCACGTCTAATTGTTTCTTCAGTCACACCAAAAAGAGAACTTAGATTTGTAACAACAACCCTTTTATCTTCTTGTAGAAATTCAATTATTTTATTTCTTCTTTCAATAGGAAGCATATTCTACCTTCTTTCACAACGTTTCATTCAAAAATCACAAGATATATTTGCTGATATTCTTGTCAGGATTAGCTATTACTGAGCTATCTAGGAACATACCGTTTTCACTTGCAGATTTCTTTGCTTTACTAATAGCCGCCTCAACAGCTGCTACATCACCTGTTAACATAAGGTATGATTTTCCACACATTCCATTTGCAAGTCTTATTTCAATAAGTTCAACATCAGAAGCTTTTGATGCCTCATCAGAGGCTACAATAATTGAGGCTACAGAAAACGTTTCCATAATTCCAAGAGCTCTTAATTCTTTTACTTCGGATGTGCCGTATAAGGCAGGGAAAATGCCACTACTAGGTTTACCTATTATAAAACAGTCAATTAAATTATTGCTATATTCCGTACGTGCACGCTCAATGCAGGCATTAATGGCCGCTAGCTCTCCCGAAAAAAGAACCATGTACTTACCTGGACAAATTGTTTGGGCAGAGATTATTTCAATTTGAGCTGTTTTCAACATAATATCTGCAACCATAACACCAGTGGATACTGTTTTATATTCTATTAATCCAATTGCTTTACCCATAACTGTACATCCTCTCAAGTTAAATTGACTGAATCAATATAGATTTTTCATTTACTTCTAATACTTTGCCTGATATAGAAGAATGAATTGGAAGAGATAACTTATTATCTACTGCCTTTCCTATCATTTGACCATCTTCTACTGTATCACCCTTTTTAACCATGGGTATTGAGTTGGCACCAAGGCTTTGATTTAAGTTAATTCTTGTTCTTTTTACTTCAGGGATAGAATCTACCAAGTCTGAACTAACATTATACTTTACTAGATCTAACCTTGAAATTAATCGCTCCATAGGAACCTTTCTATAGTCCCTACTATTACTTACTTTTGTGGATTCCTTCTTAGGAGTAGAAATACCACTAGCTTTAAGTTCATCTTTATATTTGCTTATTAGCTTCCTAGGTGATAAACTTTGTGGACATGAGTACATTTCACATATTCCGCAAGAACTACAGTATAAAGTGTTTATATATGGCTGGGTATCGTAAGTAATACCTGATGAAGCATTTCTCATAAAAGTATGAGGTTCTATAGGATGACCTAACAAGTTTCTTGGGCATAAATTACTACACATCTCACAGCTACAACAAGTTGAACTAGCTTTTTTAAGTTCAAAAGATATGTTAGATTCCTTTTTTCTTACAATATGATGATCTTTGTTTAAGACTAAGACTGCATTTGATGTTTTACTTATTACATCATATGGTCCAACTATTTGACCTGTCATAGGACCACCCATAATATATGCAGGTTCAGAAACCAAACTTCCCCCTGCTAACTCTACAACATCTTTTACTGTCATACCAATGGGAACACCTATTGTAATTGGATTTACTACTTCTCCAACTATACTTATATACTTTTTATTAACTCCTTCTTTAAAGTTAATAGCCTTATAAATATTGTACATAGTTTCCACATTAAAGACTGCTACGCCTATATCAATAGGAAAGCTTCCAGGTGATACTTTCTTACCTAAGGTATCATAAATTAAAACCACTTCATCTCCTGTTGGATAAACGTTTTGAAGAAGTTTAATAGATACATCTGGAAAGTATTCTAATTCTGCTGATATTGCTGCAATAGTGTCTACATATTCGGACTTAATTGAAATAATTGCCTCTTTAGCACCTACCACCTTTGATACAAGGTCAAGGGCACTGATGATTTCGTGTGAGTATTTCTTAAGTAGCTGTTTGTCAACTGTTAGAAGTGGTTCGCATTCTGCACTATTAAGAATAATCTCATCTGTTTTGCTATCTAGTTTTGCAAATGAAGGAAAGCCTGCACCACCAGCACCTGCAACACCGCAATCTTTAATTATCTGCTTTAATTCCATTATGTCCATATGCTAATCTACCCCAGTCCATTACAGTCATCAATTATTCCAACAATAGCTGCATCTATAGGTGAATTTTCTAAATTACATCCTATTCTAGCAGCACTACCTTTTACCACTAACACAAATTCTCCAATTCCTGCACCAACATCATCTACTGCAACAAATCTTCCCTCGTTGCTTTCCATACCATTTAAGGGTTCAATAATCATAAACTTTGAACCTACAAGCTTTTCACTTTTTCTTGTTGATACAACACTACCTACTACTTTTCCTATGATCATATTTTCACCTGTTCAATTCTATGAATTATATATCTTTGTATTTATCTACAAGACATCAATTATCATTGTTAATTATCCTTAATTAATCTAACTGTATCTCCTGTTGAAATATTAGCAGCATTACCTTCATCTGTATCTATATGCATTTCTAGTGTATAGGTCTCATCAACCCTAATAGTAACATTGCTAAATACTGTTCCTCTTTCGTTGTCTGCTACAACAGAAACAATATCTTGGTTCTTAACTCCTGCATCCACCGCATCTTTTGGGGACATATGTATATGTCTTTTGGCAATAATACAACCTTCTTCTAAATAAATAGCACCTTTTGGTCCTACAATTGCAAGAGGGGCTGAACCTTCTATATCACCTGATTCACGAAGGGGTGCTTTAACTCCTAGTTTAAATGAGTCTGTTAATGATATCTCCACTTGAGATTGTTTTCGTGCAGGTCCTAGTATTCTAACATTTTCTATCGCTCTTAGTTTTAATCCAACGATTGTTGCAGTTTCATTACATGCATACTGCCCACCCATTAATTCGGCCTTCTTAGTTAACTGATAGCCTTTTCCAAACAATGCTTCAACATGTTCCTGGGTTAAGTGAATGTGTCTTGCTGATACACCAACTGGAAGAGTAAAATTATCATTTATTTCTTTATTTATCTCTACCTTTTCTAAAGCTTCTATAACAAGCCTCGTTACCATTTCTACAGTTTTATCCTTCAATGTTTCACCTACTTTTTATAAATATAAACTTATGTATTTGGGGCTTTAATAAATACCTAAATTCTCTTTAATAATAATTATCATATTGCCCCATAATAGGGGCAATATAATAATTATTTAGAAACATATTAACTTATATAGTATGCTTATTACTCAATTCCAGGTAAAATTTTCTCAACATCACCATGTGGTCTTGGTATTACATGAGTAGCTACTAGTTCTCCAAGTCTAGATGCGGAGTTTGAACCAGCCTCTACAGCAGCCTTAACAGCACCTACGTCTCCTCTTACCATAACACTTACTAGTCCTGAA
>CAZOSE010000097.1:0-7622 GCA_964582385.1 uncultured Lachnospiraceae bacterium | reverse complement strand
TTAATCATAATATCCTCCTGTTTATCTATTAATCATACTATTTTACTTTTTACTATGATACCATTATACATAATGAAAACCAAATATAAATATCACTATTATAGTATTACATGACACTTATACAGATTCGCCTTGGAGGTTTTTAGTAAATACAAATCTGTTATGGTGTTTTTCTTTTGTATCATGGGACTTATTGATATCATACATCTTATTGATGTCATATTTTAAGGGCCTAATTACTCCATAGGCCCTTAAAATTTATTTATCACAAAACATTATATAATCTAGTTAATCAATAATTTTTGTATTATTTATCTTTTCAAAATACTTGGCTATTGCCGAATGGTCTTTCTTATCTAATTCATCAGCCTTACATGCTTGCAGAATTTCCATTGCATTTGCAGCAATAGGCACAGATATGTTATCGTTATGTGCAGTATCAAGAACATTTTGCAAATCTTTAATATGAAGTTCAATTCTAAAACCTGGGTCATAGTTGTCTTCAAAAATTTTTGATGATTTTTGTTCCATTACTTTACTTCCTGCAAGTCCACCACGTATTGCTTCAAATACAAGTTTAGGGTCTGCCCCAGCTTTTTTAGCAAAAACATAAGCTTCACTCATTGCAGAAATATTAGCTGCTACTATCATTTGATTTGCCAACTTAGTAATATTTCCTGCTCCTGCTTCACCAACATATGTTACACTTCCTGCCATAGTCATTAACAGATCATAGTATTTGTCAAACACTGGCTTTTCTCCACCAACCATAACTGCAATTGTTCCTTCAATCGCTCCAGGTTCTCCACCAGATACAGGACCATCTAAGAAGTCTACACCCTTATCTTTCAACTTAGAATAGAATTCTTTACTAGCTACAGGGCTAATTGAACTCATATCAATAACAGCCTTACCTGCTGAAATACCATCTGCTATACCGTTTTCATCAAAAATTGCTGAATTTACATGGGGTGAATTTGGCAGCATCGTAATAATAACATCTGAGTTTTCTGCTACTTCTTTACCATTAGCAGCAACCTTGATACCAAACTCTTTAACTTCTTCTAAAACTGGTTGATTAAAATCAAAAGCCAATACTTCATATCCAGCCTTTTTAACATTCTTAGCCATTGGTTTTCCCATAATTCCAAGTCCCACAAATCCTACTTTAAACATACTTATATCCTCCTTAATTACTTTTCCTATTAGTTAACCTGAAAAATCTAATAAATATAATTGTATATTTATTATAATAAACAAATTACAAAATAAAGCCTCCCAAATATCTAGTTTTCCTATATTAAAACTCCGTATCATATGGCCAAGGTTGTCCACCACTAATACAACCACCGTCTACACGGTATTCACACCCTGTAATATATGAAGATGCATCTGATGCAAGAAACAGGCACACTCCTGTAACATCTTCTGGGTAACCTGGTCTGTTCATGGCAATACGGTCTAGCAAATATTTGGATCTTTCAGGGTGTTCCCAAGTTGCTGTTGTTAAGTCTGTTTTTATATGACCTGGGCTTACACAGTTTGCCCTAATATTATACTTTGCCCATTCAACTGACATAGACTTTGTCAAAGACATAACACCTGATTTAGTTGCTCCATAAACAGAGCATCCACCAAGAACCCATCCTGTATTGTGGGATCCAATATTAATAATACTGCCTCCTAGCTGGTCTTTCATGTAATAGGCAACTGCCTGAGAGGTAAAAAACATACCTTTAAGATTAATATTCATAATCCTGTCATAAGTACTTTCATCTACGTCTGCTAAGCCCTCTCGCTTATTAATTCCTGCACAATTCACCAGAATATCTATTTTACCTGTAATTGCCCCAATTTCGTCAACAGTTTTTTTAATATTATGTAAATCTGTTACATCTAAAAAGTGAGATGAAGCTCTACCACCTAAATCCTCTATCTCTTTTTCCAGCTGTAATAATCTTTCTTTATTCACATCACACAGGGCTAAATGTGCACCTGCTTTAGCCATACCCCTAGCAACTTCACTTCCAATACCACCAGCTGCACCTGTAAACATTACAAGCTTGCCTTCAAGAGAGAACATTGACTCTAAATATGATTTTATACTCATCTAGGCCTCCTTAAAATGTATTCATTTTATGTATAAACTTTATGTATTCATTTTATGCATTCATTATATTTGTTTATTTACATATTCATCTTATTTATTGCTTTTTCAATTGCTTCCTGGGTCAAATTATAATGTCCTAGTAAGTCAGGATAGTTAAGAGCACTGCAACCAAATTCATCATTTACACCAACAAACTCTATAGGCTTATATGACTTACATAAGGCCTCGGCTACTGCACTAGATAATCCTCCAACTACACTATGTTCTTCCGCTGTTACAACAGCTTTACAATCTTTTGCTAATTCAATAATTCTTTCATTATTTAAAGGCTTTATTGTACTTACATTAACAACTTTTACAGATACCTTATCTTGTAAAGATTCTGCCGCTTTAAGAGCAAGTCCAACCATGTATCCAGTGGCAAATACAACAATATCCTTACCTTCTTTAAGGACACTTGGTTCACCTATCTTAAAAGGCTTACCTTTTTCTGTTACGTTGTCATAATCATTACGATTTAGACGCATATAAACCGGACCATCATATTCAGCGATTGCTTTTGTTGCTTCCACAGTTTCATTAGCATCAGCAGGGCATACTACAACCATATTGGGGATTGCACGCATTATTGCGATATCTTCAATACTTTGATGGGTAGCACCATCTCCAAAGTCTGATAATCCTGCAGATGAACCAACTAGCTTAACATTAAGTTTTCCTATTGCAATTGTTTGACGAATTTGGTCATAAGCACGTCCTGTTACAAACACGGCAAATGAATTGGCAAATGGAATCTTACCAGTTTGTGCAAGTCCAGCAGAAGCAGAAACCATATCTGCCTCAGCGATACCCATTTCAACGTGACGTTCTGGGAATTGTTGTTCAAAGATTTTACCCATAGTTGAGCCACATAAGTCGGCATCAAGAACTACTATATTCTTATTATCTTTTCCAATCTCTACTAAGGTGTTTCCATATGCAAGCCTTTGATTTGTATAATTCATTTTTAATACCTCCTTCTTATGCTTCTAGCTCAGCTAGTGCCTGAGCGTATGTTTCTTCAGTTAATGTACCATTGTGATAGCCTACTACATTCTCAGCAAAACTTAAGCCTTTACCTTTTACAGTATTAGCAATGATTACTGTTGGTTTTTCTTTTACTGTATCTGCCTCATCAAAAGCTTTAAGGACTTCTTCCATATTGTGTCCATCAATTTCAATTACATTCCAGCCAAAAGCATCCCATTTTTCTGCAATTGGAGTTAAGTTGAATCTTTCTTCTATAGTTCCTTGAGCCTGTAAGCGGTTATGGTCTACTATCGCTACCAAGTTATCTAGATTATATACTTTTGCAGTCATTACAGCTTCCCAAATCTGACCTTCACCTAATTCTCCATCACCACATAAAACATAAACCTTGGAATCAAGATTATCCATTTTAAGACCTATAGCCATACCTACACCAATTGATAAACCCTGACCTAAAGAACCTGTACCAACTTCAATACCTGGCGTTTTTATTACATCGGGATGCCCCTGAAGATGGGAACCTAATGATTTAGTATTAAGTAAATCCTCTACTGGAAAATATCCTGCCTCTGCTAGTGCTGAATACTGAAGAATAGCCACATGACCCTTACTTAGAACGAAACGATCCCTATCTACCATCTTAGGATTCTTAGGATTATGTTTCATTTTATGAAAATACAATGCTGCAGCTATTTCCGCTGATGAAAATGAACCCCCAATATGTCCTGCGTTTCCTATTCCAACAGACTTTACTACATTTAATCTTAGTTTCTGTGCTTTCTTGTTTAATTCATTAATTAACTCCTGACTGTACGCCATTTAAAATGCCTCCTCTTCTAAAAATATAACCATGTTTATAAGGTTATTCTCTGGTTGTTTTGCTGGTTGTTTTGCTGGTTTTACTTGTTGTTTTGTTAGTTTTATGTTTATTAATAAAGCTTTGATTCTCGTCTATATGATGGAACATATATTTTCTAGCTTTACTAACATCACCTTCTTCAATAGCATCCACTATAGTTTTGTGGAAGTATATACCCGAATCACCACCCATTTTGTTAACCATTTCTTCCATGTGGACCTTGTATATATCAGCAATTATTTCATAGGTTTTTATAATTAATGGATTCCTAGAAATTTGTGCTATTTTATAGTGAAATTCTATTTCAGCCAAAGCTAGTTGGTCCAAATCATCTTGTAGACTTTCCATGTGTTCTAGCATTTGACGAAGTTCCTTAACATCCTTATCAGTAGCTTTCTTAGCAGCTATGGCACATGTACCCGCTTCAATCTCCCTACGATACTCCAAAATAGTTTCAACATCTTCTTCAAAATAAGCTGTAGGAATAAGTTGACTAAGGGCTGATGAATTATCTGACCTCTTTACATAGGAACCTTCTCCAATCCTAGTTTCAATTAAACCTAGGGTCGATAACTTTTGGAGTGCCCCTCTTACAGTTCCACGGCTAACTCCAAATTGTTCAGACATTTCATATTCTGATGGTAGCTTGTCTCCTTCTTTCCAACTTCTATTTAAAATCAACTTTTTCATTTGATAAAAAGTCTCTTCACTAACATTGGTCTTCTTTATTGCTTCAATCACAAGGCTATTCCCCCTATTTTCTCAACTCTGCTGTTAGATGTCCAACAACTACTTAATATTATATGTTATTATTTTCACCACGTCAATGGGGTTTCGTTTGTTTTGTATATTATTTTACAACTATAATCTATTGCTTTATTTGTTTTTACCCTTAGTCATTGCTCTAGACCTTGCACTATAATATATTTACACACAAAATATAGCGTGTATTAATAAATAAGGTGATAATTATGAATAACACAAAAAAAAGCTATGCCAGACTACTTCCCAAAAGGTTAGATTTCTTATGTCTAGCTTGTAGGGACCATTACGACATAGCTCTTTCTTCTAAATAATTATTTAATCTTTCTTAACTTGATTTGATCGCATCATCAAATTTGATGTTCGAAGCTTTAAAATCTATCTTTCTAACAAATGCAGCAGCCTCAGTTGCACCATAAACTCTTTCCATACCACTATCTTCCCATTCTACAGATAGAGGACCAGTATAATCATAAGCATTTAATACTCTTATAATTTCCTCAAAGTTTACATCACCATGTCCTAACGAACGGAAGTTCCATCCCCTCCTTAGATCTCCAAAATCTATATGAGAACCAAGAATACCTGAACGACCATCTAATGTTACCGCCGCATCTTTCATATGTACGTGATATACCCTATCTATAAAATCCTCCAGAAAGATATGAGGTGTTACACCTTGCCATATCAAGTGACTAGGATCATAGTTTAAACCAAATTCATCTCTATCTTCGAATTTCTTTAATAGCCTTTTTGTAGAATAGTAATCAAATGCAATTTCTCCAGGATGAACTTCAAGTGCAAATTTAATTCCATTTTCTTTAAATACATCTAATATAGGAGTCCAAAGGTCATAAATTTCTTGAAACCCTGCTTCTATCATTTCTTCAGATGTTTGAGGAAAAGAATATATATATTTCCATATCGGTGATCCTACAAAACCTGTAACCACATAACATCCCAGTTTTTTTGCAGCAATTGCACAGTTTTTCATAGTAGTAATGGCCCACTCGCGAATTTCATCTTTCTTTCCGGCTAATTCATATGGCGCAAAGTTATCTAATCGAGGATCATTATAGTCTCCAACACATTGACCAATAATATGAGAAGCTAATGCTTCCATCTTCAAATCATATTTTTTTAAAGTTTCAAGAATATATTCTACATAGCTGTCGTCATATGCGGCTCTAGTCGGATCCAAATGTTCTCCCCAACAAGCTAATTCTAATCCATCATATCCCATTGTTTTTGCAGTTTTACATAAAGTTTCAAACTCCATATCTGCCCACTGTGCAGTTGTTAGTGTAAGTAATCTACCCATTATACTTCCTCCATTCATTTTAATTGTTTTACAGTTCCACCCATATGTTTCCGTTTTCCTCACTTGCTAGACAAGCTTCAATAAATTCAACACCAGCTACCCCATCTTCTATAGTTGGGTAATCAATCATTGATTCATCAAAAGTTCCCTCGAACTTAGCAACTAAACAATCAATATAGCTGGAATAAAGATTGCTCATAGCCTCAAACCAACCTTCTGTATGGCCACTTGGTAATCTTTCATATTTGGCAGCCTTATCATAGATTGCTCCGTGACCTCTATGTATCTCTAGATTACTACCATCAAGCTTAGAGAAATAGAATTTTTCAGGATTTTCTTGAAACCAAGAAATAGCCCCTTTTGAACCATAAATTCTAACTCTTAACCCGTTATCATGACCAATGGCAATTTGGGATGTCCAATATACACCCGAGGCTCCATTATCATATTCAACTAATACTACTGAGTTATCATCTAGTTTTCTATTTGGAACAATCTTTTCCATTTTTGATAGTACCTTTTTAAGTTTCAATCCTGTCATTTGATATACCATATTCTCAATATGAGTACCAAGATCTCCTAAAGAGTTTGTTTTTCCTGCTAATTCAGGATTAACCCTCCATTCACCTTGCTTATTGCCAGTGATATCCTCTTGTGATAACCACCCTTGTGGATATTCTCCCATAACAGTTCTGACTTCTCCAATTTCTCCTGATGCAATCAGTTCTTTAATACTTTTAGCAGTTACATGTCCTGAATATATATAAGTAACCAAAAATAAAAGGTCTTTCTCTTTTGCCAGCCTTTGTAAATCTAATGCATCTTCAAGGGTAGTAGTAAGTGGTTTATCACAAGAAACATGAATACCAGCTTCTAAAAAAGCCTTGCAAGCATCATAGTGAGCATAATTTGGTGTAACAATACAAACAAAGTCAATTCCATCTTCTCTCTTGGATTCCTTTTTTGCCATTTCAGCATAATCAACATATAGTCTATCTTCTTCAATTCCCAATGTTTCGCCCATTTGTAATGTCTTTTCATATGAACGGGAAAAACTACCTGCGACTAACTGAGCCTTTCCATCTAGATTAATAGCCTTTCTGTGGCCCTCACCAACTAGAGCTCCAGGTCCGCCACCAACCATACCATATTTTAAAACTTTACCCATATCTGATCCTCACTTTCTTATTCTATTCTCTACGATTTTGAATCATTTGCAAACCAACAGCTACTAAAAGAATCATACCCTTAACTGAATCATTTAATAGAGCATTCATACCTAATGCAGTAATAATCTTATCTATTAATGTAAAGGACATGGTTCCAAATATAATTCCCGCAATCTTTCCTTTACCACCTGACATACTCATACCGCCTATAACCACCGCAGCAATAGAATATAATTCAAAATTTCGACCTGATGTTGCTGGGTCAAATGAAGTATCTTTCGCTATTTTCAAAAAAGATGCAAAGCCTACCAATGCACCACTTATAGCAAACACCACTATTCGTGTCCATATAACCTTTACGCCAGCTAGTCT
>CAZOSE010000096.1:0-7749 GCA_964582385.1 uncultured Lachnospiraceae bacterium | reverse complement strand
TCTTCCAATTGCACCAAAAGCAATACCATACGCTAAACCTTCTGGTATGTTGTGCATAGTAATTGCCACAACCAGTAACATACTTCTTCTAATTGTACTTACATTTCCAACTGCACCTTCTTTTGGTTCATCTTCAAGGTTGTGAACGTGAGGCAGAAACTTGTCTGCTGCCAAGATAAACAGGCCTCCTAGAGCAAATCCTGAAATTACAGGAAACCAAGAACTATCTCCCATTCCACTTTCTAATGATAACTCAAGAGATGGTAGTAAAAGGGACCAAAACGCTGCTGCTAACATGATTCCTGATGCAAAACCCAGCATTGAGTTAAGAACCTTAGGTTTTATATCTTTAAATAAGAATACAAGCGCTGCGCCTGCTGCTGTTACTCCCCACGTTATCAATCCTCCAATAAAGGACATTAATACCGGACTCATTAATAAACTTCCCCCTTTAATTGTTTTTATATCTCTACTTCATATTTATTATCTGATCTAACTGAATCTTTAACCCTACAATATCTTCTACTATAAAGGACTCTCTAATTATATCACTTGCTTCATCTAAACTAATAGACTTGCTTGTCTTTGTTTCTTTAATTATTTCAATATTGTTTCCTATTAAGATTGTATATATACTATCTCCAGATGGAATAACATTTAACTTATGTGTCCATTCCTCTACTGGATTTGCACTTGTTTCTTCAAGAGTATATGTATTTAATAGGATAAACACATCCTCTATCTTTATAGTTAAGTCTTTATTAATAACTGTACTATCCACATAATAAGAAACTTCTAAGCTTTCTACATCGGAAACTTCTAAGTTAATAATGTTTGAGGAGAAAATACCGTTTTTATTAATATCATCTTCTGTAGGTATATCATCAGTATCTCCAGTATAATTATTACCATCTTTACTGTCAATACCGCCAATAGGCTCAGAATCAGTTCCAGCCTCAACTTCTCCCTCATTATCCACATTCTCTTCTGATGCTGGGAGGATACCACCATCAAATGTATCAATTGATACATCATTAGCTTCAAGAGGCTCATCAACTTCATAAATTGCTTTGTTATCCATTCTAACCATATTACTTGGTTTATTACTATCCAGAAGATTCTTACCTGCTACTGTTCCTACTAAAAACACAATAAGTACTGCAGCAGCAACATTTGTAAAGTTCAGTTTCTTTTTCCACTTTTGATTGTTAGAAGTTTTTGAAGAATTTAAATTTGTCTGAGTTTTTATTTTATTAACCGTCTTCTGAATTAATTCTTCTGAAACAGTAATTCCATCCTGTTCCATAGAGGTGTTAAGATTGGCTTTTATCATAGTAAAATCAAATCCTGTCCCTCTTGTATCTGCATCTTCTCCCATCTTATAACCTCCCTTCTAATTTCTCCTTCAGCTTAACTTTAGCTCGTGATAAGCGACTCTTTGCTGTACCTTCTTTTATATTTAATGTCTTGGCGGTTTCCCTTATAGACATATCTAAAAAATAAGTACACAAAATTACGTCCTTATGTTTGCTTGCCAGCTCCATTACAGCCATTCGTACTATCTTATTTGTTTCTTCTTTTTCAATATTGCTAATAAAATCATCAGCTTTTAATGTTCTTTCATAGTGGTCTGTAATAGGAACAACCCTTCTAGACCAAGCACTTTTTAAATAATCTTTACTAGTATTAATAGTTATTCGAATTAACCAAGTCTTAATACTGCTTGCACCTCTAAATGTATCTATCTTTTGATTTACTTTAACAAATACATCCTGAAATATATCCTGGGCTATATCTTTATCTTTGACATACATATAGGCTACTCTTAGGACATCATTACCGTAATCTATGATTAATGATTCAATATCAAATTGATTTGTACTTTCATTAGGGGTAGTAGGCTTATCACCATTTTGTTTATGTACGTTATTTCTAGATTGATTATCTTCCTGCATATACTCTCTCCCTAATATATTAGACGACTTATATTTAAAAAAGGTTAAGAATTTCGAAAGATTTATTATTTTTAAATAATAAGCTTCATTAAATTAGTCCAAAATCCTTCAAACCATAATATATACCATCTTCATATATTGATTTTGTTTTATACCTTGCATTTTCCATTACGTCCGGATAAGCATTACCCATGGTTATCCCATATTCAACATAATCTAACATCTCTAGGTCATTATTGCTATCCCCAAATGCATAGGTATCTTTCTTGTCTATATTTAAATATTCAAGCATCTTTTCTATTCCAACTGCCTTATTAGTACCCTTTGGTACCATTTCAACTACCGGAATACCTGAATGAGCGATTATATCATATTTTTGCTTAACACCATCAAGTATTACACTTTTTTTATTCATGGCTGCTGAAACTTTATTATAAACTATTTCATCTTCTTCAAAAGATTTGAACTTTTCTATTCCTATAGATTCAACAACACTTTTTATATGTGGGTCTATGTTTAAATCTTTTGAATCATCATAATAAACATACTCAGGACCTTCTAATACAAAATCGATATTACCTTCATTCAATAACAAGATTATTTCTTTTGCTGTTTCTTTATTATCAACTATCTGGAAAATCTCTTTATTATCAAATGATACATCCGCTCCTGCTGCTGCTATTATCCCTTGAAAACCAACATCTATTAGCTTTTGTGGAATAATTGCACGTGATCTACCAGTAGATATAATAGGGATGTGATTATTCTCTAGTAGCCTATGTATTGCTTCTATTGCTGACTTGGGTACGCCTATATCGCGAGCGTACAAAGTTCCATCAATATCAAAAAAAACTATTTTTCTACTCATTAATACTCTCGCTTTCTAATCTTAATACTCTAATTTTACACTTAGCTTTTTAAACTATCAATACTTTTATTGGATTTTGTCCTTTTTTGTCGTTAGATAGTTGTCTTTTTTTTATTATTCATTTCGTACAAGCCATAATAAATACCTTTGCTTTCAATAAGTTCATCATGACTTCCTTTTTCTTCAATTCCTTCTTCAGTTAATACAATTATATTCTCTGCATTACGTATAGTTGAAAGTCGGTGGGCAATAACAAATGTAGTTCTGTTTTTTGCAAGCTTTTCTAAAGACTCTTGAACAATCTTTTCACTTTCATTATCAAGAGCTGATGTAGCTTCATCAAATATTAAAATTGGTGGATTCTTCAAGAATACCCTAGCAATGCTAAGCCTTTGTTTTTGTCCACCTGATAGTTTAACACCACGCTGTCCAACATCTGTATTGTACCCATTTGGTAGTTCCATAATAAAATCATGGGCATTTGCATTTTTAGCTGCTTCTATTACTTCTTCATTTGTTGCATCTAACTTACCATACCTGATATTGTCAGCAACAGTACCACCAAATAAATAAACGTCTTGTTGTACTATTCCAATATTATCTCTTAATGACTTTAACTTAACATCTCTTATATCAGTCCCGTCAAGACTTATACTTCCACTACTAACCTCATAGAATCTTGGAATCAGATTACAAAGTGTTGTTTTTCCAACGCCTGATGTTCCAACTAAGGCTAAATATTCTCCTGGATCTACTTTCAAATTAATACTTTTAAATACATGGTCATTTGTTCCCTTATATTTAAAAGAAACATCTTTAAACTCAAAGCTTCCTTGCACATTATCTAATTCTATAGCATCTTTCCTATCTACTATATCAGGATCTTCGTTAAGAACTTCTAAGAAACGATCAAATCCAGTTATTCCATTTTGGAACTGTTCTGTAAAGTTTATCAACTTCCTTACAGGGTCTATTATATTACCTATATAAAGTAAAAATGTTATTAGGTCTGATAAAACTATTGTTTTATTGGCTAAAAACAAGGCACCACCAGCAATAACTGCAATGTTCATAAGATTAATAAAGAAATTTAAGCCTGAATGAAACTGTGCCATATACCAATATGAATTTCTCTTACTTTCAACAAAGTTATTGTTTCCTTCATTAAATCTATGTATTTCACGTTCTTCATTGGCAAAAGACTTTACTACACGAATACCTGATAGGCTATCTTCTACTCCAGCATTAATTTCTGCTATACGCTCTCTATTACTACGAAAGGCATTCCTCATCTTTTTCCTAAGTTTATTTGCAAAAATAAACATTATTGGAATGAATATAAAAATAATCAGTGTTAGAGGAATGTTTACTTGTAACAAGATTATAAAGGCACCTATGAATTTAATAATGGAAATTACAATATCCTCTGGACCATGATGGGATAGTTCTGTAATATCAAATAAATCATTTGTTATTCTTGTTAAAAGTTGGCCTGTTTTTTGGTTGTCATAATAGTTAAAAGATAGTTTTTGATAATGTTTGAATATATCATTACGCATATCCCTTTCTATTAAAGTCCCCATTACATGACCCTTATAAGTTACAAAAAAGTTACTGATATATTCTAAAATTGCAAGGGCAAGCATTAAAATAATCATACCAATAATTCTTTTTATAGCCTCAGATATTTCATAATTTATTAACACGTCATTTGTTATATACCTTACAACAAGTGGGTATATAAGAGTAATTGCTGCTGCTACTAAAGCAAAAAACATATCAGCAAAGAATAATTTCTTGTGTGGTCTATAGTAAGATATAAATTTTTTAAATCTATTCATATAAATTGATTCTCCTAATCTGAATATATTCTGGATTTCTTCTTATCTTGTGATACATATTAACTTATAAATCAACCAATCTTCTTGTTCAAAAAAGGTTGCTGTTTATTTTCAAACAACAACCCTCACTCTATCTTGATAACTTCTTAGACATCTCGTATAAAAACTGATCAATATCTTTCTCCATACTTAATGCTTCTTCGATATCAAAGTGAGTATATTCACCTTTTGATAAAGTTACTACCCTATTAGTTTCCCCTCTTGTTAACAAATCTGCTGCAAGGGCCCCCATAGCAGAAGCACGGACTCTATCTGTACAAGTCGGACTACCACCTCTTTGTATATGACCTATAATAGTAGCACGTGTTTCAATACCGGTAGCCGCCTCAATTCTTTCCGCCATTTCTTCTGAATGTCCAATTCCCTCAGCATTGATAACGATATGATGTTTCTTTCCAACTTTTCTCTTACTAATTATTTCTTCAACAATAGTTTCTTCATCTATTTCGTGTTTTCTCTCTACCATTAGAATGTCTTCGGCACCTGTTGCAATACCTGACCATAAGGCAATATAACCTGCTCTTCTTCCCATAACTTCAATAATACTAACTCTTTCGTGGGAAGTTGAAGTATCTCTAACCTTGTCAATGGCTTCCATGGCGGTATTTACTGCTGTGTCGAAACCAATAGTATAATCTGTACAATCTATATCTAAGTCAATTGTTCCTGGTACACAAATTGTATTGATTCCTCTTCTTGCTAATTGTTGCCCTCCACGAAAAGATCCGTCTCCACCAATTACAACTAAGCCATCAATACCGTGCTTTCTACAAATTTCTGCACCTCGGTCCTGGCCTTCTTTGGTCTTAAACATTTCACTTCTTGCAGTATATAAAACAGTCCCACCTCTTTGGATAATATCTGATACACTGTAATTGTGCATATCAATTATATCTTCATCAAGCAGACCATCAAATCCTCTTTTTATTCCTTTTACTTTTAATCCATTAGCAATTGCCGTTCTAGTAACTGCACGTATTGCTGCATTCATTCCTGGAGCATCTCCACCACTTGTAAGTATTCCTATTGTCTCTATCTTGTTTTTCAATTAATATTCCTCCACCTATTAAATTCTATAACTTTTTATCTGTAATCTGTATATTTCCTTCTCCATACTTATCTTTTAAAATATTAATAACTTCTGTATCAGCATCAATATTTCTTGTAGATGGACAAGGTTTGATTGCTTTTTCTTCTTCTAAATATATAATTATATGATCTTGTCCTTCATAGTCATTGATTAGTTTATAAAAGTTATTCTCTTCTTTATTATAATCTTCTTTATTCTTAAATCTAATCCAAACTTCTTTTGGTAAATCATCAAACAATATCATCTCTTGACAAATTATTTTTGCAGGTTTTTCTTCTTCAACCGTTACTTTACCACGGATAAATACCTTTGTTTCTTCATTTATAATCTGACGATATGCTTCATATTGTCTTGGAAATACTATTACTTCAACTGTTCCCACTATATCTTCTATTGCAATAAATGCCATTATAGAGTTTGTTTTTGTGGTTTTTCTTGTTACCGAACTTATTATACCACCAATTGTATCAAAGGCTCCATCTCTAACTTTTGGCTGATTAGTAATATCATCTAATAAAAAATCGCTAGATTTAGCTGTTATATTCTTTTGAATTAAGGAGCTATAGCTTTCTAATGGGTGACCACTAACATAGATACCAAGAACCTCTTTTTCAAAGGCAAGTATCTCTTCTTTTGTGTATTCACCTACATCTGGATAAGTGTCTTGAAATTTGGTTTTTTGGTCATCTTCCATAAAATCAAAGAATGACATTTGACCAGATAGGGTGTTTTTCTTTTGGCCTGCAACCTCATCTAAGATTCGAACATAAACCATCATTAATTGCTTTCTTGTTCCAGGAAGGCTATCGAGTGCTCCTGCTTTTATAAAACTTTCAATTGTTCTTTTGTTTACTTCTTTACCTGATAATCTTGTGATAAAGTCTCTTAGGCTTATAAATATACCATCTTGCTCCCTTTCAGAGACAATATTATCAATTACTGTTTTTCCAACTCCTTTAATAGCCGATAATCCATAACGAATATTGCCATGGGAAACTGAAAAACCACCTTCTCCTTCATTAATATCCGGTGGAACTATTTGGATACCTAATTGCCTACAATGTTCAATGTAAAGTGCAACCTTACTAGAATTATCTATTACTGAATTCATAAGGGCTGCCATAAATTCTATAGGATAATAATGCTTTAAGTAAGCAGTTTGATAGGAAAGAAGGGCATAAGCTGCAGCATGAGATTTGTTAAATGCATACTTTGCAAAGTCTGTCATTTCATCAAATATTTCATTAGCTACCTTCTCTGGTATTCCATTATAAGCACAACCTGGAATATCCTCTTCTTTATTACCGTATACAAAGTTTTTTCGTTCTTTTTCCATAAAATCAAGCTTTTTCTTGGACATAGCTCTTCTAACTATATCAGCACGTCCTAAACTGTAGCCTGCTAAATCTCTAAAAATCTGTATAACTTGCTCTTGATACACAATACAACCATAAGTTGTAGTAAGAATGTGTTCAAGTTCCTTACTTTCATATGTAACAGCACTTGGATTTATTTTTCCCTTAATATACTTTGGTATAAAATCCATAGGTCCTGGACGATATAGTGCAATTCCTGCAATAATATCTTCCATACAATCTGGTTTCAAAGTTTTCATAAAACTTGTCATACCACTACTTTCTAGTTGGAAGACACCTGCTGTTTTTCCACTAGAAATAATTTCATAAACCTTATTATCAGAAAGGTCTATTTCATCAATATTTATTTTATTAATTTCATCTTTCTTCCTATTAATTAAATTAACAGCATCTTGAATAACTGTTAAAGTCCGCAGTCCTAGAAAATCCATTTTTAATAAGCCTAATTCTTCAAGAGTTGTCATTGGAAATTGTGTAGTTACTGCTCCATCCGAAGACCTGGCTAGGGGAACATGCTCTACTATAGGCTCTTTACTAATAACCACTCCTGCTGCATGGG
>CAZOSE010000095.1:0-7837 GCA_964582385.1 uncultured Lachnospiraceae bacterium | reverse complement strand
TAGGATTAGTTTTATATCAGTTCCTAATTCTTTTCCTTCTTCGAAGTACAAATCAATGTATCCCTTATTTTTTTTCGCATCTTCTAATCTATAAATTAACCATCCTGTCATTTTCACTGGTCCTTTATTTATTATTTAAGCTTTCTACAATATACTTTATAATCTCATCTGATACACTCACACCAGTTGCGTGAGTAATGTTTTTAAAATGAGCATTAGAATTTATTTCACATACAATAGGTTCATCATTTTCTCCAAATAGCAAGTCTACACCAGCAAAATCTAGTCCAAGGATCTTACAGCACTTTATGGCTAAGTTCTCTTGTGCTTTTGTAGGAGTATAACCTTTCATTTTACCACCATTTGAAAGGTTGGCTCTAAAATCACCAGTATCGTTGAAGCGATACATTGATGCAACAACCCTTTCTCCAACTACTTGTAGTCTTACGTCCCTTCCCTTACTACTTTTAACATATTCTTGAAATATTAATGGAGAATTACCATGTTCTTTAACAAGATCTATGAGTTCTTCTTCATCATTTGCTAGATATACTTGTTTACCAAAGGAGCCAAATACCTCCTTTATAACAATAGGAAATTCTAGTTTTGACTTTATATGATTCAAAAAGTTATAATTCGTATATCCTATATTGGAATAGGTCATAGGTGCAAATATAGTTCTTGGCATTTTGATTCCATGATTCATAAGTTCTAGATGGGTTAAAGACTTATCATCACATATTTCGATAGCTCTTGCAGAGTTAAACACTCTATATCCCAACTTTTCAAGATAACGTGCAAGTTTTACATCCTTATCCCAAAACAAGACGAATCCAGGTTTTTTAAGCAAACCTTCATCTATAAGCTGGTTATTGTAAACCACCTTATTGTCTAGAGTATCTTCTGAAAAAGTAACCACATTATCTAAAGCTATATCAACCAAAATTTCATCATTGCTTATTAACTTTAAGTCAAGAAAAAACTTATTAGAAGACTCACAAAACATGTCATATAATTCTTGGAACTTTTGTGTAGATAAGAACCCATTTGTAATTAGATAGCCATTCATAATAGTCTCCCTTAAACTATATTATTATCCTGAAGGTATTGATCAAATTCTGCTAGGGTCATAATTATTGTTCGAGGTTTGGTTCCTTCTTCTGGTCCTACTAGTCCTGCCTGGTGAAGTTGATCCATTATCCTTGCCGCCCTATTAAAACCAATTCTAAATACCCTTTGTAACATACCTATTGATGCCTTTTCTTTATCTATAATATATCTACCCGATTCTACAAAGTATTCATCTCTCTCCATGTAATCTGCTGATTCACTTGGCATCTGCGATTGTGTGGAAATTATCTTTTCTTCTACTTCTTTATCATATTTTGCTTGTCCGTTATTCTTGTTTAAGAATTCTACAACCTTAAATATATCCTTATCTGATATGAATGTACCTTGCACACGTAATGGCTTGGAATAGCCAGAAGGATAATATAGCATATCTCCTTTACCAAGAAGCTTTTCTGCACCTGAACCATCTAATATAGTTCTAGAGTCAACTGCTGAAGATACTGAAAAAGCGATTCTTGATGGGATATTAGCCTTAATAACTCCTGTTATAACATTTACAGAAGGTCTTTGGGTTGCAATAATTAAATGAATACCTGCAGCTCTTGCCATCTGTGCTAATCGACAGATTGCATCTTCAACTTCACTCGAAGCAACCATCATTAAATCAGCAAGCTCATCTACAATTATAACAATTTGAGTTAGTTTTTCGTATTTTTCATCTATAGAGGGATCATTTTTAACTTTTTCATTATAACCTTTTAAATCTCTTACTCCTAAGTCTGCAAACTTCTTATAACGGTCAGTCATCTCATTAACTCCCCAGTTTAAAGCCGATGCGGCTTTTTTGGGATCGGTTACTACGGGAAGTAGCAAATGGGGAATCCCATTATAAGCACTAAGTTCTACAACTTTAGGGTCTATCATAATTAACCTTACTTCAGACGGCTTTGCATTATATATAATACTCATAATAATTGAGTTAATACAAACTGATTTACCAGAACCAGTTGCACCAGCAATCAACAGGTGGGGCATTTTTGCAATATCTGCAATTATATTCCTTCCACCAATGTCTTTGCCTACTGCAAATGATAACTTTGATGAACTTTCCTTAAACTCTTTACCTTCTAGTAATTCACGCAGGGTTACTACTGAATTCTCTTTGTTAGGTACTTCTATTCCAACTGCTGCTTTTCCTGGGATAGGGGCCTCAATTCTAATATCAGAGGCTGCTAAGTTTAGTTTGATATCATCTGCAAGGGATGTGATTTTACTTACCTTTACGCCTTGTTCAGGCTGTAATTCATATCTTGTAACTGAAGGTCCACAACTTACATTGTTAACAGTTACACCAACTCCAAAGCTTTCTAGGGTCTCTTGAAGTTTTATTGCTGTATCTTTCAATGATTTATCTGATACAACCTTTGTTTTTCTTGCAGGTCTTGCAAGTAAGTTAATGCCTGGAAACACATATTCCTCTTCTTCTTTTATGGTTTGATCTAAATGTAATTCTTCAATTGGCCCACTTTTATCATTTGTTTTAGATAAAGCTTCTTCCTTAGGAAGTTCTTGATTTTCTTCATTAGGATTAACTGACGAGGAATTACTTGCCGATACATTAATACTTTCAAATATATTGGAATTATTAACTTCACTAGAACTAGGTCTTGATAGATTATTAGCTACAAGGTCTTTATCATCTTGAACTAATGAATCATCAACTAAGCTATCATCATAAGATTCTGATCTATGTATTGGTATGTTTATTTCACTGGTTTTACCTAGGCTAATCTCTTCCATAGAGAAAACATGTTTACCTTGGTTTTCATTTGATTTATCTATATTAGGAACTCGATCTTCTTGTTTTTTATCTTCCACCCCTGTGTTTTGCTTATTACTACTAGCTGTAGCTTTGCCTTGATTCTTCTTGGCAGTAATATTCTTAAACTTATCTTTTAACAAAA
Organism: uncultured Lachnospiraceae bacterium; assembly: GCA_964582385.1. Lineage (GTDB taxonomy): Bacteria > Bacillota > Clostridia > Lachnospirales > Lachnospiraceae > JAAYRG01. The sequence goes on along the minus strand of CAZOSE010000095.1, from coordinate 4,802 downwards.
ATGTCCTTGGTACAGACTCTTTTGTTGTTGCAGAAGATTGACCCTTTGAACTTGCACCTTGGTTTCTTTCTTTTACTTGTTCAGCATTTAATCTTGTTTGTTTTTGTTCTTCCTTAAAATCCCGAATTGACCTTCTACCTTTTTTGCCCAAATATACAAATAAGGTTTTACCTGTCAATAATAAAAGGCAAATTAACATTATTCCGATAATAATTACATAGCTTCCTGCTGTACCAAATAAAGGATGGATTATATTAATAGTCAATCCGCCAATAGCTCCACCACCTCGCTTACTCGTAGATGATATCTCATAATAAGCTTTTAAGGTTTCTAGAGTTTTATTTGATGAAATTAATTGGAGCAAAGATGCTAGGCTTGCAATTAATACAAGGAAACTTACTGTCTTAATATAAGCAATCTTGTTTCCTTTGTTTGCAATAATAAAGACAACTACACAAAAGACTATAATAGGCATTAAGTAGCCTACAAGGCCAATTAAACCAAAGGTTACTTGATTAATAACTTGTCCTACTTTACCGCTTAAATCAAAGTTGCTTAATAAGAGTAAAATTGATAGTACAAAGCTTACTATCAAGATTATCTCATCTCTAATTAAATCCTTTTGTGCTTTTTCTTGCCTTTTTGCTTTTGATGTATATGAACGTTTATTACTATTAGTACGCTTGTTACTTCTTGATTTTTTCGTAGCCATATTACGACTCCTTTAGTTAACTTATAAGATAATAAAAAGGTATAATAAAACAGGTTATAAATTGTTGACTGGTCCAAATTATTCTGTAGATGCCAACTCAAAACCTATTTCATTATACCTTTTATTTGAAATCCTTTCAAGTAGAGAAAATGTCGAAGATGAAAGGATTAACTACATTTTCAATGATATCTATATCTTAAAACATATTAATATCTATTTGATTTCCGGGAGAATAATCCACATTCAAATAATCTACCATGTCAGTTGAATTTACTCTATTTACTATATACTTATCTCCTTCTAGCCTAGCCGAAATTTTACCATGGGCTATTGGAATGTCTTTAAACATAGATGGCTCATCTTGAGGCATAAGACCTTGGACCTTGTATTCATCTAAAATACTTCTTACCTTGTTGCTATATATTCTTTCTAGTGGAACTACTGTGTAAAGCATGTTTGCTCCCTTCCTTAAAATCATGTGTTTGCTAAGCTCTATAAGTTTAACTTTGATCCATCTTATTCTCTTCTATCATGTCATATAATTTATCTAATGCTTCTTTTATCCCACCAACCTCATTGATTATACCCTTTTCTACGGCTTCCTGGCCTACAAGTATAGAACCCACATCTTTCGCTAGTTGGGTTGTATTAAGCATTAAACTTTTAAGGTTTTCCTTTTCTATATCTGAATGTGTGACAATAAAGTTTAGTATTCTCTCTTGTATTCTTTCAAAATACTCATAAGTTTGTGCAACACCAATTACCATTCCATTCATTCGTACAGGGTGTATTATCATAGTTGCTGATGGGACTATATAGCTATAATTAGTTGAAACAGCTAGTGGTACACCTATAGAATGACTTCCTCCTAGTACCAAAGAGCAAGTTGGCTTGCTTAGGGAGGCAATCATTTCCCCTATGGCAAGTCCAGCCTCAACATCACCACCTACCGTATTAAGAAGTATTAATAGTCCATCTATTTCAGTACTATCTTCTATAGCTGCAAGTTGTGGCAAAACATGTTCGTATTTTGTAGTTTTGTTGTGCTGGGGCAAACATTCATGACCTTCTATTTCCCCAATTATAGAAAGTAAATGAATCTTAGACTGCCTCTTGTCATTGACTAATACCGTTTGTCCATATTCTTTAATCCTATTATCTGATATTTCATCCTTTTCCTTTTGTTTCTTTTCCTTTTCTGCCTTGTCTATTTCTTCATCTTGGTCTTGTTCCCTAAAATCTTGGCCCTTAGAGTCTTTGTCCTTATTATTTTCATTCTTTGTGCTCGATTCTTCAACTAATACTTCATCAGTCTTTTTATCATCTTCCATCTTTTGCTTTTCCATATAAACCTCCTAGGTGTAACTTTGGCTTTAAAGCACTTTTTATCTTATTTTTTTATATAATTCTTTTTAAAATCAAAGAACTGCATAATAATTATCAAATAAATTAACATTATACTTCTAGCTTATTATATGGAATATAGTAAATAATATTTACGTAAATAATATTTATGAAATAATGTTTATATAATGACATTTGCAAAATAATCTTTAAAAATAATATATGTAAAATATTGTTAACAACATGTTTATTCAAACACAAAAGAAGAACTACTTAGTTGTTTTCCCCCTAAGTAGTTCTTCTTGTTACTTTTAGTATACTTTTTTAAGTGCCTGTTCTATATCGGCAATGATATCATCCACATGTTCAATTCCTATAGACATACGAATCAAGTCTGGTGCTACTCCAGCTTCTTCTAACTGCTCATCTGTTAGCTGTCTGTGAGTTGTGCTAGCTGGGTGTAATACACTAGTTCTAGCATCAGCAACGTGAACTACAATTGCAGCAAGTTCTAAACTATCCATGAATTTCATGGCTGCTTCTCTTCCACCTTTTATACCAAAAGATACTACTCCAGAGGTTCCCTTTGGCATGTACTTCTTACCAAGTTCATAGTATTTATTATCCTCTAATCCAGGATAGTTAACCCATGAAACTGCATCATTATTAGAAAGCCACTGGGCAACCCCAAGGGCATTACTACAATGACGTTCCATTCTAAGATGGAGTGTTTCTAGACCCAGATTAAGTAAAAACGCATTGTTAGCTGTTGGAGTAGAACCCATATCCCTCATTAACTGCACTCGTGCCTTTGTTATGTAGGCGGCCTCTTTAAAGGTGTCTGTATAAATAATGCCGTGATAAGATTCATCAGGTTCAGTTAATCCTTTAAACTTACCATTATTCCAGTTAAACTTCCCACTATCTACGATTACACCGCCTAGTGCAACTGCATGGCCATCCAAATACTTTGAAGTTGAATGTATAACAATATCTGCTCCAAATTCAAAAGGTCTGCATAAATATGGTGTTGCAAAAGTACTATCTATTATTAGTGGGATGCCATTCTTGTGGGCAAAGTTCGCCAACTTTTCTATATCTGTAACTACTAGAGCAGGATTAGCCAAAGTTTCAGAAAAAACTGCCTTGGTATTACCCCTAATATACTTTTGTAATTCCTCTTCTGGCAGGTCCCCGTCTACAAATGTTACTTCAATACCCATCTTTTTAAGTGTCACTGAAAACAGATTTGTAGTACCACCATAAATAGCCGATGAAGATATAAAATGATCTCCTGCTTCACAAATATTAAGTATTGATATTAAGGAGGCTGCTTGTCCAGATGAAGTACATAAGGCTCCTACTCCTCCTTCTAAGGCAGCTATCTTCTTCTCAACTGCATCAACAGTAGGATTAGCAAGCCTAGAATAGAAAAAGCCGTTTTCTTCTAGATCAAATAGTTTTCCAACTGTATCACTTGAATCGTATTTAAAGGTTGTACTTTGATTTATTGGTAAAACCCTAGGTTCACCGTTTTTTGGCTTATAGCCTTCTTGTATGCATTTAGTTTCAATATGTTGATTCATAATATTAAGAGTTAAAATCATAAGTATAGATTGATTAAACTCTTTCCACCACCTTTCACTATTCAAATTTGAGTATTAAAACTTATAACAAAGCTATATTGGAATAAGTTTATGTACATATAAACTTACTCACAAATTAACCTGATAAAGATTTTTGATACTCAATTCCTAATTTTTATAGTTTTTATTAAAAGGTGTATGCCCCTTAAAGACATACACCTTTTTATTATTCTACATCTTTAATACTAAATCCAATTCTTCCTTGTCTATCTTTTCCTAAGCAAACCACCGTTACTTCGTCTCCAATTGATAGAACATCTTCAACTCGTTTTATATGGTCTTCGGAAATCTTAGATATGTGTACCATTCCTTCTTTACCAGGAGCAAATTCAACAAAAGCACCAAATTCTCTAATATTTACAACTTTACCTGTATAATTTTGACCTTTTACAAAATCAGTTGTAATCATTCTAATAATCTCAATTGCTTTATTAATTCCATCTGTGTCATATCCTGATATGGATACTGCACCTTCATCATTAATCTCTATCTTAACTGATGTTTCTTCAATTATTGCATTAATAACTTTACCTTGTTTACCAATTACATCACCGATTTTTTCAGGTTCAATTTGAATCTGTACAATCTTTGGTGAATAAGGTCCAACTTCAGGACGAGGTTCTGCAATAGTAGGTATCATAACTTCATCAATAATAAATGTTCTTGCTTCTTTAGTTCTATATATAGAATCTTTTATAATATCTTTGCTTATTCCTACAATCTTCATGTCTAATTGAATAGCAGTTATACCCTCATGTGTACCTGCAACTTTAAAGTCCATGTCTCCATAAAAGTCTTCTAGACCTTGAATATCTGTTAATAAAACATAATCTTCTATACTCTCACCAGTAACTAATCCTACTGAAATACCAGCAACATGAGACTTAATTGGAACACCAGCTGACATTAAAGATAGGGAAGCCGCACATATACTTGCTTGAGAAGTTGAACCATTAGATTCTAAAATCTCTGACACTGTACGGATTGCATATGGGAAATCCTCTTCTAATGGCAGTACCGGTATAAGTGCCTTTTCAGATAAAGCTCCATGACCAATCTCTCTTCTACCTGGTCCTCTTGATGGTCTTGTTTCACCAACT
>CAZOSE010000094.1:0-7863 GCA_964582385.1 uncultured Lachnospiraceae bacterium | reverse complement strand
TTATCTTATGGGAAGGCAATAGAATCTGTAGAAGAGGTAGATGATAAAGTTTTTATTAAGTTCAATCCAGAAGTATCTAATTTTCAAATAGATTCATTTGGTACGGAATATCAAGTTATGGCATGGAAAACTAATTTAAGTAAACTATTTAAAAACAGCCAGTCCAAAAACACTACAATTAATAGAAATGGTGATGTAAATATTTCGATATACTTTATAGATCAAGGGAATGAACCTGATAAGCTAATATACGGTTCAAAGTCTAATGATGTTCCCCAGTCTCATAGTGGTCAAGAGCATAATGGGGGGCGAATTACTCTTCCAAGGCTTGCTATGAACTACTATCTTTTTATTATGGGATTAAGTTTCTTGTTTTTCTGGATTTTATCGATTATTTTTAGAAATAGAGATAGGATCAAGAAAATTTCCGCTACTATAATGATAATTCCCCTCTCTTATATAATCGCTCATATATGCATTTTAGGTGTCCGAGGATCGACACATCATATAATAAGAGATTTGTCTTTTGTTCTTCTAGCAACTATAATAATTTGTAGTATAATTATATCTATTAGATTTAAAAAACAATATTTTAGAATATAAATAAAACTTATTATAGGCTTTGTTTAATGTTAAAAACTTTTATTAGATAACATGTGAGGTGTGTTTTTATGAAAAAAAGTTCAACAATATTTTTAAAAATTGCAGTTACTTTTATTGGGATGCCTATAACCGCCTTTTGTATTCTAGGATTGCCCTGGTTAGTTAACAATCCAGTAAACCCAAATTACGCATTTATATTGTATTCAATTGTAGCAGGTTTATATTTGACGGCAATTCCCTTTTTTATCGCTTTGTATCAGGCTATTAAGTTATTGAATTTTATCGATAGGAACCAATCGTTCTCAGATTTATCTGTTCATTCTCTTAATATTATTAAGATTTGTGCATTTACAATAAGTGGTTTACATGTCTTAATAACACCATTTAGCTTTCTTTTGGCGGAAATGGATGATGCTCCAGGAATCATAGTAATTAGTATGGTTTTTGTGTTTGCTTCACTGGTGGTTGGGGTGTTTGCAGCTGTGCTTCAAAAACTCTTAAAAGAAGCTATTGATATAAAAGCAGATAATGACTTGACGATATGAGGTGAATAATATGGCAATTATAGTTAATCTTGATGTCATGCTTGCTAAAAGGAAAATGAGTCTTACAGAGCTCTCCGAAAGAGTTGGAATAACTATGTCTAACCTTTCTATATTGAAAAACGGAAAAGCAAAAGCAATTAGGTTTTCCACTTTAGAGGAAATTTGTCGCGTTTTAGAATGTCAACCTGGCGATATATTAGAATATCAAGAAAAAACTTAAGTATTCTCTATTATTATAATTTGCATATTTTTAATAATATAAAGTACAGTTTAAATAGTATTAGAGTTTACTTACTTATACTTATTTCTAATTGGAACCTTTTCACTAACTTCTTCGTCTAATCCATGTAATAAAATAAAAACAGAATTTAAGGAGAAAGTTAAGAATGAAGAAAATAATTTTAATGGCAATTCTAATTGTATCAGTACTAAGTGTCACAGGATGTAAAGCAAATGCGGGAGGGCAAGGTCAAGATAATGATTCTACTAATCTTGATGCTAGTCTTGAAGAATTAATTAAAGAAATATACGAGAAGGCTGATATCGATAGTGACTTTAAAGAATATGTAGACTCTGGAACAATGTTTGTTGAAGTAAATGAGGAGAACGCAGAGTATCACTTGGGTAAAAGTGGTATTGAATATGAAGAGGCTTTAGCAAGTGAGCCTATGATACAACCTGGTGCCTATTCACTAGTACTAGTAAGAACTAAAGAAGGTGCTGATGTAGAAGCTATTAAGAATGATATTAAAGAAAATGTTAATCCTATGAAATGGATATGTGTTGGAGTAGCAGAAGAGAATATAATAGTTGATAATATTGGTGATATTATATTCTTGGTTATGAGTGATAATAATGCCAAAGGTTTACATGAAGCATTTCTTGACTTAGGAAAGTAATACATAGGTGGTAACAATTTTTATTATAAGATGGAGAATAAGGTATGTTGTTTTCTAGTATAAGTTTTTTATATTATTTTTTACCGATTGTTTTGGGATTATATTATATAGTCCCAAAACAATATAAGAATGGAATTCTTTTACTGGCCAGTCTGTTTTTCTATTTCTATGGCGAACCAGTTTATATAGTGCTTATGATTATATCCATAACTTCAGGATATTTACATGGCTTATGGATTCATAGTGCTAGAAATAAAAAAAATGCCAAGATAGCCATGATTTCATCAGTAGCAGTAGGTATAGGCTTACTGCTTTATTTTAAATATATAGATTTTATAATTTACAATGTTAATGGAATTCTTCCACTTAATATTCCTCTAGTAAGGCAAGTATTGCCTATAGGTATTAGTTTTTATACTTTTCAAATACTATCTTATACCATTGATTTATACAGGGGCCAAGCTAAGGTCCAAAAAAATATCTTAGATTTTGCAACTTATGTATCTTTATTTCCCCAATTAATAGCTGGTCCAATCGTTCGATATACTACAGTAGAGGAAGAGTTAAGCCATAGGATTCATTCATTAGAGAATATTTCTTATGGTATTCATAGGTTTGTTATTGGATTGTCTAAAAAGATACTGTTAGCAAATACAATAGGGGAAATTGGTAAGATATTTTCCAGCTCAAGTGAGAAAACAGTACTTTTTTACTGGATGTATGCAGTAGCATTTTCTTTACAGATTTATTTTGACTTTTCGGGATATAGTGATATGGCTATAGGTCTTGGTAGGATGTTTGGATTTAATTTTCTAGAGAATTTTAACTATCCTTATATAGCCAGAAGTATTACGGATTTTTGGAGAAGATGGCATATGTCTTTGGGAACTTGGTTTAGGGACTATGTTTATATTCCCATGGGTGGTAATCGTGTAAGTAAAGTAAAATGGATAAGAAATATTATTGTAGTTTGGTTTCTTACAGGTTTTTGGCATGGTGCCCAGTGGAATTTTGTTATTTGGGGTTTATTCTTTGCTCTCTTTCTAGTTTTAGAGAAAATATTTCTAGAGAAGGTTCTTAATAGGCTGCCTAATATAATCAGCCATGTGTATGTAATACTTATTGTTTTAATAAGCTTTGTCATATTTAATAATAACAGTATGGTTGATATTATAGACTATCTTTGTGGAATGTTTGCCTTAAAAGGTGAGCCAATGTGGAATGATGAGTCCATATATTACTTGAAAAGCTATGGTGTCTTGTTTATTATAGGAACAATCGCTTCTACGCCATTAGTAACTTTAATTGTAAAGAAACTAACAAAGAATGATAAGATAATCAAATTGATAAATATTTTACATCCGGTTCTTATAGTTGTTTTGATGTTGGTTGTTACAGGATACCTAATTGATGGGTCCTTTAATCCATTTCTATACTTTAGGTTTTAGTTGTTTAGTTGTGAAAGATATGATTAACTTCTTGATTATGAAAGGTATACAGTTTAAATATGAATAATAAGACGAAAAATATAATAATGATAGCTTCGTTTTTTATAATAATATATGGCTTTATGTTTGCTAATATCCTAATTCCTGATACAAGGGTATCTCATAGTGAAAGGCGACTACTAGCAAGATTACCTGATTATTCAACTAATAACCTATTAAAGGGTGACTTCTTTGAAGACTATGAAAAGTACTTTCTTGATCAATTTGTTTTACGTGATAACTTTAGGGAGTTGAAAGCATTTACAAGTTTCTCTCTTTTTAAGCAAATGGATAATCAAGGCATATATTTAATTGATAATAGTATTTACAAACTTGAATATCCTTTGAATGAAGGGGCGATCATTAACGGAGCAAATAAGATTAATGAGGTTTATGATAAATACCTACAAGGAATGAATGTATACTATTCTATAATACCTGACAAAAACTACTTTGTTGCAAAGGATAAGGGCTATCCTTCCATGGATTATGATAGACTAATTGAAATTATGAAAGATAACATTAGTTCAATGCAATATATAAACTTGTTTGAGGTTTTAGATATAAAGGATTATTATAATACTGATATTCACTGGCGTCAGGATAAAATAAAGGGTGTAGCAAGTGTGTTACAAAAGAAAATGGGTGTAGATATAAGTAGTCCAAAAGTTTATTATGAAGAAAAAAGCCTTTATCCTTTTTATGGCTCTTATTATGGCCAGGCAGCAGTTAGGGTCAGGCCTGATACCTTGGTTTATCTTACTAATGGCACAATTGAAGAAGCTTTGGTATATGATCATATTGATGAAACATATAGTAGAGTATATGAAGAAGACAAGTTTGGAACTATTGATTCCTATGACTTGTTCTTATCTGGAGCCAAATCAATACTTACGATATCAAATCCTAAATCAAAAACCGATAAGAATCTTATTATATTTAGAGATTCATTTGGAAGTAGTATTGCACCACTTATGTTAGAAGAATATAATAAAATAACATTAATTGATTTGCGATATATGGCTACAGACTTGTTAGGTGAGTATGTAGAGTTTTCCAATCAGGATGTACTGTTTTTATACAATAGTCAGATTCTTAATAATAGTTATATGTTGAAGTGATTCACCCAAGACGTTTTATTTGAATTATTAGTCAAAAAGACCAAGTAGTAGTTCATGAAGGCTGTAACAAAGGAAATAAAACTGCATAAGAATAAACAAGGACATAGTATAAAGCTATGTCTTTTGCTTGTGTATAAAGAATAGAATTAGAAAGAAATTCTTTTAATATGAATAGAAATAAATGTATATAATGAGTTTAATTGGAGTTTTTCTGATATAATAAAGATAACTGAGAGTAAGACTATAGGAGGTTCTGACTTGGATAAGTTAATTAAGTATATACCTGGGTTTAGATCAGGTAAGAAATATAAAATGGTAATTGCAATTATATATTATATTCTTTCATTATTTATGGTAAGTATAGGGGTTGGATATGGTTTATTTTATTTGGCAATGCCATTCTTGTTTTTCTCCTTTGTAGATTTAATTAAGAATAAAAGAAAATCAATATCAATAAAAAGGCCATTAATAAGTCTGATGGTTTCCTTTGCTGTGTTTATACTAGGTATGTCGATTTCTCCAACTGTAGATTTTACTGAAGCAGAAGGACAAAAGATAGAAGTAAATAATAATAATGTAAATGAAGATGATATTCAACCTGTTGCAAATCCAGATGGACAGGACCCAACTTCAAATGATTCTGTAAATAAAGAGTCAGAAGAAGCTACAGACAATGTAGATGACGGAGATAGTACAAATGATGAAACAGACAATAAAGATAGTGATGAATTAAAGGATAATGGAGATGGTGATTCTGGATCAGACCAATCTGACCCTAACACAGAAGATGGGGAGATTAATTCTATAGAAGTAAGTCAAACACCTGATAATGTGCCTGATAAAGCAAGTGATAAATTCGAGGTACATTTTATAGATGTGGGTCAGGGTGATGCAAGTTTGATTATCTCAGGTGGAGAAACGATGCTCATCGATGGTGGCAATCCAAAAGATTCTAGCCTGATTTACGCCTATTTAAAGAAGCATGGTATAGAACATATTGATTATATTGTGAATACCCATCCCCATGCTGATCATGTAGGTGGTCTAGCTGGTGCACTAAATTATGCTACAGTAGGTAAGGCATTTTCTTCAGTAACTTCTTATGATACCCGTGCTTTTAATAGTTATGTTAAATACCTGAATGAACAAAATATAAATATCATAGTCCCTAAAGCAGGTGATAATTTCAAGCTAGGAAGTGCATCTGTACACATATTAAGTGGAAGTAAGAACTTTAATGATCCAAACAATGATTCTATTGTTCTAAAAGTAACTTATGGTAGCACCTCGTTTTTGTTTACTGGAGACTCTGAAAGGGAAGCAGAACAAGCCCTTTTAGATTCTGGAGCAAACTTATCTAGTACAGTTTTACATGTTGGCCACCATGGTAGTGATACATCTACGACATATCCCTTCCTGAGGGAGATTATGCCAGAGTATGGAGTGATTTCGGTTGGAAGTAAAAATACTTATGGTCATCCTACAGATGGAGTCCTTAGTAAGTTACGTGATGCTGATGTTAAAGTTTTACGGACCGATATGCAAGGTGATATTATATTCACTAGTAATGGAAGTAGCCTATCCTTTACAACCGAGCGAAATACAAATGTAGATACATTAGCATCTGTATCCAAAGATAAGCCAACATCGGCACCGACGCCTAAACCATCATCAACAACACAAGCAAAACCTACTGAAACAACAGCTCCTACAAAAGAACCTGTAACTACAGAAAGTAGTGCGCCAGAAACAAAAACACCAGAAACCGAAGTGCTAAAAGCTACAAGTCCGCCTACGGTTGTAGAAGTACCTGTAGGGAGTAAGTATATATTAAATACTAGCAGTAAAAAGATTCATTACCCTAATTGTCATAGTGTTAAGAAAATGAGTGAAAAAAATAAGAAAGCGTCTGATCAAAGTAGGGATGAACTTATTAGTTCAGGTTATGATCCTTGTGGGAATTGTAATCCTTGATATTAGAGTTAGATACCATTAAATAGATATATAATGAAAGGGGATAAAAATATGATTTATAAGTCAATTGGAAAAACAGGAATGAAGGCAAGTATCATTGGTCTTGGTACAGAACATTTGGACAATCGTCCTTATGAGGTGGTAGAGGAGGTGATTAGTGCAGCACTTGAGCATGATATTAATTTTATGGATGTTTTTATGCCAGGAACACCTGTTAGAGAGAATATTTCAAGAGCACTTAAAGGAAGGCGAAATGACTTAATAATACAAGGACATATCGGTTCATGTGATATTAGGGAACAGTATGATAGAACAAGAGACGTAGATATATCCCGTAAGTATTTTGAAAACTTATTACGTACATTTAAAACAGATTATATTGATCTGGGCATGATGTTTTTTATTGATACTGAGGAAGATTTTAAAGGAGCATTTGAAACTGAGTACTTTACATATGTTCAAAGTTTAAAGAAGGAAGGCAAAATACGTGCAATTGGAGCAAGTTCCCACAATCCTGAAATGGCAGCAAGAATTGTGGAAACAGGAGTTGTTGATCATATTATGTTTAGTACAAATCTTGCATATGATATGCTTCCAAGTGAAGTTTATATTCATGATGTAATAGGGGATAATCTTGATGGCATCAAGTTTAAAGGGATTGAGCCAAAGCGTGCCCATCTATATGAACTTTGTGAAAATAAGGGTGTATCAATAACTACTATGAAGACTCTTGGTGCAGGTAAGCTTTTATCACCAGACTTCACACCATTTAAGGAAGCCCTTACAGTGGGTCAGTGTATCCATTATGCACTTACACGCCCAGCAGTAATAAGTGCAATGATTGGTTGTAGCACTCGTGAAGAAGTATTAGAAGCAGTGAACTATCTCAACTTAACAGATGACGAAAAGGATTATACAAAGGCAGTCTTTTCAGTGACTGGCTCTTTGGATGCAAAATGTATGTATTGCAATCACTGCTTACCTTGTCCTTCTGAAATAGACATTGCAGCTGTGACAAAACTGCTTGATATTGCAGCACTTGACAAAGATAATGTTCCACAAAACATTCGTGACCAATATGAACTTCAGGAAAATAAGGCATCATCATGTATTTCTTGTGGAGACTGTGAAGAAAGATGTCCATTTGATGTTCAAGTTATATCAAATATGGAGCATGCAGTAAGTATTTTTGAGTAACTATGAAAATGAATAACTACTTTATAAGCTAAAGGAG
>CAZOSE010000093.1:1955-8031 GCA_964582385.1 uncultured Lachnospiraceae bacterium | reverse complement strand
GGGTCTGGAAAAACAACGACTATTCGTATGTTGGTAGATTTGATATCTATAGATTCGGGAAGTATTTCAATTATGGGTAAAGATATAAAAAAAGAAAGAGAAGAAGCCCTTTCTCATATTGGAGCGGTAGTCGAGAATCCAGAACTTTACGGTTATCTATCTGGCTATGAAAATATAATGCAAATAGCTAGGATAAGAAATATTTCTAAAAACAGAGTAGATGAAGTTGTTGCTTTAGTAGGTTTAGAAAACAGAATAGAAGATAAATTAAATAAATATTCCTTAGGTATGAAGCAAAGACTAGGGCTTGCAGCTGCGCTTCTATCAAAGCCTAGCCTTTTAATTCTTGACGAGCCAACTAATGGATTGGATCCTAATGGGATTCAGGAGTTTAGAAGTATTCTAAAAACCCTAAGCAAGGAAAAAGGCATGTCAGTGTTTGTATCATCTCATATATTAGGAGAGGTCCAACATCTATGTGATGTAGTTGCCTTTATAGAAGATGGAAGAATTACAACAATAGAAACAATGGAAATGGTTAAACAATCTAGTAATTATTTCTTGGAAACTACAAAGAGCGACTTTATTACTGGGGTTTTAAAAGCCATAGAAGGAATTTCTATAACAAAGGTGACTGACCTTGGCTATGTTATTAACTTGCATAAAGAAAAGCCTAGTAATGTTTTAAGGCAGATACTCTCTCATGATATTGAGATTATGTCCTTTGCTAGACATGAGAAAGAATTAGAAGAGAGATATTTGGAATTAATAAAAGGGGGAATACGCTAATGTTTTCTGGATTAGTCAAAAATGAATTTATCAAGATGTTTTCAAAAAAGAAAACCTACATTATAATAGGCTTATATCTTGTGTTATCAATAGGGATAGCGGTAATTGGTGAAAATGCTGAAGAAAGTTATTTTAAATATAAAGATTCTGATTATTTAATAGAGAATATTCAAAATCAAATTAACTATGAGAAAGAGTATAAAGAATCTATGGAAAATGAATCGTCTATAGACAGTGATGAGAAAAAACAAATAATCCAAAGCTCTAATGAATATATAAAGTCTCTTGAAGATGAAATAAAACAGCTAGAAAGTGAAAAAAGTGAGGGATATGATTGGAGAGAAGATTATAAAGAACAAATTGTATTTATGGAAAGTTCTTTGAAAAGTCTAAATTCAAGAGATAATCTCACAAAAGATGATTTAAGCCACATTGATTACTTAAAGCAGGATATAGATAGACTTAATAAAATGCTATCTACAAATACATCACCAGATGATGAAAACTTGAACTCGGGAATAAACTATTTATATAATAATCTAATGATAGTAACCACTGCCTTTTTAAGTTTTGGCCTAATATTATTTAGTTCGGAAACTGTATCTGGAGAATATAATCCTGGTACACTAAAGTTTTTGCTCATACAACCTGTAACTAGGATAAAGGTCTTACTTAGTAAGTTCTTTGTTATGGCACTTAGTTCAGTTACCCTTATTATTGGTTCCCAAGGCTTGTTTTTCATTATTGTGGGGCTTATAAAGGGGTTTGGTAAAGTTAACCGTCCAATGTTGGTAGGGGTAGAATTTGAGAAGGTTATTTCCAGTGGTTACGAAATGTACCAAAGAATTGCTGGTTCAGGAGAGTACATTCCTATGTGGAATTACACGGTCAGAATGTTAATCTTAGAGATTGTATTTATTATAACTTTTACAGCGTTTATTTTTATGGTTTCAACCATATCTAAGTCAAGTGTAGTAGCAAACACATTGTGTATAAGCATACTACTGGGTTCTACTATTATTAACAATCTATCAGCAAGCTATAAAAAGCTTTCTCATTTAATATTTTTAAGTTTTAGTAATATAGATGGAATTGTTTCTGGTTCAATAATAAGAGACACCGGCAGAATGAACTTTACACCTATTATGGTCGTAATAGTATCTACTATTACAACAATTGCTTTTATCCTTATTGCTCTTGGCGTTTTTAAGAAAAGAGATTTATTGATTTAATTCTAATGACCAAATAATTAATAAGAGGTTTGTACTGATTAGAAAGTACAAACCTCTTATTATTATATATTATAATTGAAAAACAATCATATTATTATGGCTTATTTTTGTGATTTTAGTTGCCTATACATAATGTAATATTCTCTCCCGTATAATACAAAAGATAGAGTTAAAAACGCACCGCATGTTATCATCAAAAGATAGGTGGTATAATCGTTCAAACTAGGGAGAACGATTAGAATTAACATAGTAACATAGAAAACTGTAGTTGAAACTTTACCGAACCACTTTGAGCCATCAAGTTTCTTTCCTTTTCTCATGAATACATAAGCGGTAATAGTCATAATAATTTCTTTTTTTATAAATATTAAGGCAAGTATATACATATAATCGATTTCCAAAATTAAAACTAAGATTAAGGCAGTTTGCATTAATTTATCAGCCATTGGATCTAAAAGCTTTCCAAAGTCTGTAATCATATTGAGTTTTCTTGCAATAAAGCCATCTAGGAAATCAGTAAGACTTGCTATTAATACTACAAATCCGGCAGAGTAATATTCTTCTTTTGTTTCTGCTTTTATATAGAGTACCATAAACAAAGGTATTAATAATAATCTTATATAGCATAAAATATTAGGTAAAGCTAATAAGTCAGATTTAGTAACCTTGAATTCTTCTTTAAATGTATTTTGATTGTCTTCAAGTTTCATAAAAGGGTGCTCCAATCTAGTTTTTTGTGATTATATACATAATTATATCAGATGATGCTAAAATTTAAAAGTTTATATCTAATTAAATATTATTAAATGATACATATATGATAATACTTTATTGAGAATTTATAAAATGTTAAAACTAATAAGAAAGCTAGCTAGAAAAACTAAAGCAGATTAAAAGAAATACTCTTATTGATTTTTTAGATTGTGTATATTATAGTGATTTTAAGTAATAAGAAGTTCATAAGGTTAATAATAATAAATAAAAACAAAAAGAGGTATAGAATATGGAAAACAAACGGGCAAAGTATTTGACAATAGTGATATACATAATAATTGCAATTTTATTTATTATTAATTTCAATCCAATTCTTATGTTTGTAGGGAAAGTAGTAGGTCTATTTAATTCGTTTTTTGTAGGTATTGCTATTGCCTTTATTTTAAACAATCCTTGCATGGCTATTGAGAGTTTTATTAATAAGCATTCTAACATAAAGCAAAAATCACTTAAGAGGGGTATTTCAATTACTATGACTTACTTGATTTTTACTTTTATTATTGTTTTGCTAATACGATTTGTAATACCACAACTTTTTAAAAGTGTTCAAGGGCTTATTAACAACTTGGGAGTATATTTTAATAATCTTCAAGTGTTCCTAAACAATATTACAGAATTTTTAGAGGTAAAACCTATAGACTTATCTGATCTTACAGCCTTTATTAGTAGCTCAATAGATGAGATAATGAATAGTGTATCAGAAATTATAAGTCAAATTATTAGTATTACAACCAATCTTATCCAAGTTGTAATTAATATTTTTGTTTCAATAATCTTTTCGATTTATTTCCTAGCAGGTAAATATAAACTACTTGGCCAAGGCAAGAGAATTCTTAAAACATATTTATCAGAAGATGTATATGACAGGATATATTATGTATACAAAATTGTTGTAGATATCTTTAACAAGTATATTATTGGTCAAGTAACTGAAGCGTTTATATTAGGTATACTGTGTTTCATAGGAATGATAATTTTCAGATTTGATTATCCATTATTAATTAGTGTTATTATAGGTGTAATGGCATTAGTACCAGTTGTTGGGGCTTATTTGGGTGGGTTAATAAGTTTCTTCTTATTACTGCTTATATCGCCTATAAAAGCAATTTGGTTTATTGTATTTATAATAGTGTTACAACAATTTGAGGGAAATGTTATTTATCCAAGAGTTGTAGGCAGCAGTGTAGGTTTACCTGCTATTTGGGTATTACTATCAATAATTGTAGGTGGAGGCTTAGCAGGTCCAATAGGGATACTACTTGGAGTTCCAATTGCATCCGTATTTTATACTTTGATTAAGAATGACGTAAAAAAACGTAATAAATCTTTAAAGGAAGTTAGAAAGGAGTAGTTAAATGTTAAAAGTATGTGTTTTTTTAGCCGATGGTTTTGAAGAGGTTGAAGGTTTAACTGTTGTGGATTTATTAAGAAGAGCTGATATTGAAACAACTATGATATCAATAATGGAAACTAAAAAGACTTTAGGGGCTCATAATATTGTAGTAGAGGCAGACCTTTTATTTGAGGATATGAATTACGAAGATATAGATGCCTTAGTACTCCCTGGTGGGATGCCAGGAACAAAACATTTAGGAGACCATGAGGGATTAGTGAATTTGCTAAATTCTTTTAATGATAATAATAAGCTGATTACAGCTATATGTGCAGCGCCAAGTGTATTAGGTGTAAATGATATGCTAAAGGGTAAAAAGGCAACAAGCTATCCAGGATTTGAGGACAAGTTAAAGGGTGCCGTTTTATCTGAATCTCCAGTGGTGAAAGATGGTAATATTATAACCAGTAGAGGTGTAGGTACTGCAATTGATTTCGCTTTAGAAATTGTTGAAACTTTAAAAGATAAAGAAACTGCGGACGAAATTGCTGAATCTATTATTTATAAAAGATGATCTCTGCTAAGTAATACCTATAGTTAGTTAGTAATTTTTTTATAAAGAAGCCACAATGATATTAGGTTTGGAGGTATCATTAGGGCATTAATAAAATCAGTCATTTCCCATACAAAGTCTAGAGGTAAGATACCTCCAACAAATACCATTATGATATAACATAAATGATAAGTTTTTATTCCTTTTTTTCCAAATAGATATTCAACTGCTTTTTCACCAAAAAAAGACCAGCCCACTAAAGTTGCTAAAGCAAAAAGTATAATGGAACTACCTAGCAGTAATCCACCTATATGAGGTATTTGTTTAAAGGCTGCAGTAGTGAGTTCTCCTATTGAATATTTAAAAATAGAATTGGGATATCTAATTATATTTGTTACTATAACTAAGCCAGTAATAGCACACATTATAACTGTATCCCAAAAGGTTGCACTCATAGATACTAAGGCTTGTTCATTAGGACTTGTTGTCTTTGCGCTTGCAGCAGCGATTCCTGCAGTACCTAGACCTGATTCATTTGTGAACAAACCTCTAGCAATTCCGTATCTAGTAGCAGATTTTATTGAGCTAGCTACAAACCCACCCATAGCAGCTCTTGGCTTTAAAGCGGAGGAGATTATTAGTTTTAGGGCAGGAATTATATAAGAGTAATTTATTATTAAGATAAATGTACATGCAAGTAAATAAAAGATTCCCATAAAAGGAACTAGCTTTGTACATAAATTACTAATAGATTTAATTCCGCCAATAATTGCGAATCCTGTAATAAGTGCGACGATAATTGCTACTATGTAGGGTGAGACTCCCCATAATCTAGAGGTAGTTTCTGTGATTGCATTTGATTGAGTTGAACACCCAACACCATAAGCGGCAAGCAAAGTAAAAAAACAATATAATTTAGATAATATCTTAGCATCTAATCCATTTGCTAATACATGCATAGGTCCGCCAGAAAAGCTTCCATCTCTATTCTTTGTTCTGTACAAAACACTAAGGTAAGATTCTGAATATGTAGTTGCCATACCAAGAAGACCTGTTATCCAACACCAAAAGATAGCACCTGGCCCTCCAAGGGCGACAGCAGTTGAGACTCCTATTATATTGCCAGTTCCTAAAGTTGCGGCAAGTGTTGTGGCAAGAGAACCAAATCTACTAGTATCTCCTTCACCACTTTCGCTTGGTGTTATTGATAACTTTATTCCCTTAAAAATCTTTTTTTGAACAAATTTTAAACGAAATGAAAAAAACAAATGAGTTCCCATAAGTAAAAAAGCAAGTGGAATTCCCCAAATGAAATTATTTAAGTCTTTAATTAGATTAAATATTTGATTCATTTTATCATACTATCCTAATTAAGTTTTTATAATATATGTATTT
>CAZOSE010000093.1:0-1855 GCA_964582385.1 uncultured Lachnospiraceae bacterium | reverse complement strand
ACAAAACTTAAAAAACAAAACTAAAAAACAAGTACCACAACTTACCATCATAATTAGTTTCATTTCCGTAAATAATAGTATCAAGATAAGTGATAGTTAATTAAGTGAAGAAAGATAATTGATAGTAAATCATATATCTCTTCAAAAATTTCCAAATCATTTATCTGAAAAGTCTTTGCGATATAAATTCGACAAAGAGTAACTATTTATATAACTTACGGAGGTGGATTTATAATGGCAAGTAATAACAGTGGAAGTAACAGGGTAGAAGTACCCCACGCAAGAGAAGCTCTTAATAGATTCAAATATGAAGTTGCTTCTGAATTAGGAGTACCATTAAAGCAAGGTTATAATGGAGATCTAACTAGTGCACAAAACGGTTCAGTTGGTGGCGAAATGGTTAGACGTATGATAAGAAGACAAGAAGAACAAATGGCAGGTATACAAAATACTCAGAATGGTCAAAATGGTGCACTTTAGCAAATAGCATCAAATAGTATTTATATAAGAACAAGAGACAAAACTTATAAAATACAAATGTGAACTTACTTGATAACCCAAAGAGATAATCAGTAATAATTAAAAGGAGAATCCCACTCTACATATTGTGGGATTTTCCTTTTTTTGCTTTAGCGTTGCGTAATAAATTTAATTATGATAAAATTATAAAATGAGTAATTAATAATATTGTTTGATAGATTGGGTTATATGCAATTGAGAAAGGAGAGTATTGGTGTATTTGTTTTTAGTACATCATACAAGTATAATAATGGGTAAATATTTTGGTACAGATGGTTTTAGAGGAGAGGCAAATGTAAGCCTAACTGTAGAACATGCATTTAAGGTAGGGCGTTATTTAGGATATTATTACGGTAAAGGCAAAAAAGCTAGAGTTGTAATAGGAAAAGATACAAGAAGATCAAGCTATATGTTTGAATATGCATTAGTAGCAGGTCTTACTGCAAGTGGTGCAGATGTCTATTTGCTACACGTTACAACAACACCTAGCGTTTCTTATGTTGTAAGAAGCGAGAATTTTGACTGTGGAATTATGATATCAGCAAGTCACAATCCTTATTATGATAACGGTATTAAACTATTAAATGGTAAAGGCTACAAATTGGAAGCTGAAGTTGAAGATTTAATAGAAGCTTATATTGATCATGAAGGTGAAGACTTACCACTTGCTAAAAGAGAAAATATTGGTAAGACTACAGACTATGCAATAGGAAGAAACAGGTACATAGGATACCTTATTTCTTTAGCGACCCGCTCTTATAAAGACATGAAGGTAGGATTAGATTGTGCTAACGGTGCTGCATTTTCTATAGCAAAAGGTGTTTTTGATGCTTTAGGTGCAGAAACTTTCGTAATTAATGATAATCCAGATGGCCTTAATATTAATAAAAATAGTGGTTCTACCCACATAGAGGTGCTTAGACAATATGTTTTAGATAATGGTTTAGATGTTGGATTTGCATATGATGGTGATGCAGATAGATGTCTAGCTGTTGATGATAAAGGTAATATTATTGATGGTGACCTAATCCTTTATGTTTGTGGTTCATATATGAAGGAACGTGGAGAACTAAGCAATAATACAGTAGTTACAACAATTATGTCTAATATAGGATTATATAAAGGACTCGAAGAACGAGGCATTTCTTATGAGACAACAAATGTTGGAGACAAATTCGTTTGTGAAAACATGACCAATGGTGGACATTCCCTTGGTGGTGAACAATCTGGTCATATTATCTTTGGTAAACATGCTATGACTGGTGATGGTATTCTTACTTCACTTAAATTAATGGAAGTTATTCTTGAAATGAAGATGAAGTTATCTGATTTAATT
>CAZOSE010000092.1:0-8066 GCA_964582385.1 uncultured Lachnospiraceae bacterium | reverse complement strand
AGAGTTTTACTTTTGTCTTTACGATAATATGTGAACAAATCCTTTTTATCTTTATTGGTAAATTCAATTTCTCCATAATAAATAACAGGATTAACTTTTCTAAGTGCAATCAAGTTTTTGTAAAAATTTAGTACAGATTCTTTATCTTCTTTTTGTGCTTCTACATTGCAGTTTTTGTAGTCTTCATCCATAAGTATCCATGGTTTACTGTCTGAAAACCCTCCATATGCTTGATTATTCCACTGCATAGGTGTTCTAGCATGGTCTCTTGTGCCTGCTAATATCTTTTTAAAGGCATCTTCTTCGTCCATAGTTTCACAAAGTTGATCATATAGGTTAAGTGATTCAACATCACGAAGATCATTTATTGATTTAAAATCTTGATTGACCATTCCTATTTCTTGGCCTTGGAAGATAAAGGGGGTTCCTCTAAGGGTAAGTTGAATAACTGCTAAAAGCTTTGCTAAAACATCTCTGTACTCTGAATTTGGATTTATTTTCGAAACCATACGTGGATTGTCATGATTTTCATAAAACAAGGAAGTATGACATCTATTGGTATAGTTTTCCATCCAGTCGATATAGTATTCTTTTAAATAATTAAGATCATATCTATAATCATCAAAACGTACATGGCCAGGTGTTTCAAGATGGTCAAATGAGAATACCATATCTAATTCACCCCTGTAGTCTCCAGTTAAAAGCTTACTCATTTCCATACCAACAGCAGGAGTTTCCCCTACCGAAAAGGCCTTATATGGAGCAAATGCCTCTTTGTTAAGTTCCCGTAAATATTCGTGAAGACGTGGTCCATAAAAATAATTTTCAATTCCGTAATATTCCATAAGTTTCCCAACACTTTCATTTCCACCTGGCAAACCCTCTACCTTTGAAATGTAGTTTATAACATCTAAGCGAAATCCATCTACTCCTTTATCAAGCCACCATCTTACCATTTCGTGAATCTCGTTTCTGACCTGGGGGTTTTCCCAATTTAAGTCCATTTGCTTTTTAGAGAATAAATGTAGAGCATATTCGTCACGCTCCTCTACGTAATTCCAGGCGCTACCACTGAAGAAGGATACCCAATTATTAGGCTTGTCTCTGAAGATATAGTAATCACTATACTGAGAATCCTTACTAGAAATAGCATCTTGATACCATTCATGCTCATCTGATGTATGATTTACCACTAAGTCCATAATTAGCTTCATATCACGGCTTTGAACCTGGCTTAGTAACTCATCAAAATCTTCCATAGTCCCAAATTCAGCCATAATCTTTTGATAATCTCGAATATCATATCCGTTATCATCGTTAGGAGAATCATATATAGGGGAAAGCCATATTGCATCGATGCCTAGCTCTTTTAAATAATCAAGTTTACCAATAATACCCTGCAAGTCTCCTATTCCGTCTTTGTTACTATCCTTGAAACTTCGAGGGTAAATTTGATAGAAAACCGCTTCCTTCCACCAAGCTTTTGTGATAGGCCTACCATCATCTTTTGGTGTATCCTTCTCACTATTTAAAAGCTTAAGCAGTATCTCTACAAATTCATCATCTAAAGCTCCCTTAGATAGTTTAGGAAGTCCTTTAATTTTAAGATTTCCTACTAAAGGATTAATAATAACCTTCTTAGACATATTCATTTGCAAAAGTATTCTATTTATAACATCTTTGCCTATTGGATTTGCGTAAATATCTTTGATTCTATTATTTTTAGTTAGCAAGATTTATTCCTGTCCTTTCTCTATTTCTCCTCTATCAGCTAGGTCTTCTATAATTTTATCAAAAGTCTGCTCATCTAACTTATATTTATTACGATAAATATAATATCCAGCTACTATCAAAATTAGAGGTATAATCATCATTGACATTTTCATCATTGTTAAACCACTTTGGCTTACATCTGCTGAAGTCTCAGCCGCATTAATACCTGAGACTATTAAGGTAACTCCAACTATTCCATTGGATATAGCTCCACCAATTTTATTAATAAATGGTTGTACAGAAAAAGTAATACTTTCATTCCTCCTGCCTAACTTCCACTGACCATATTCTACAGTGTCAGCCAAGAACATAAGCATCATTAATTGAATAAATGCCTGGCCTGCAAATATAAGAATAGCCGCTACACTAAGTATATATATGTTCATTGGTGAAAAGAAAAATATTATATACCCAATAATTACAAGTACTGTAGAAAATCCATATAATTTTTTTCTACTATATTTCTTTGAAAATAGTGGAAAAACAGATAAGGCTATAAGCTGAGTTATCCCTAAAACTCCAGCAAAAACAGAATACATACCTTCATCACCAAAAGCATATTTGAAGAAATAAACACCAAACCCAGTTGTTGTTACATAACCAATTGTAAATAAGGACATGGAAATAGCTGTCCACAATAATTGGTCATTCTTAAAGAGAATATTAAACATTTCCTTAAGAGACGTGGATTCATCTTCTACATTAATCTTTTTATCCTCTTTAACTCCAAAAATAGTAAATGATAGAAATCCAAGCATTATCAAAACAATAATTATTGCCGTGTTTCTCCAAGCAGTGGAATCCCCTCCAAGGGCGTTGGTAAAAGGAATTATTGCTACTACAGTAGAAAACAAGCCAATATTAGCACAAATCCTTGCAAATGAGCCAATCTTCTCCCGCTCCTTTTGATTAATAGAAAGTGAAGGAAGCATTGACCAGTATGCAATATCATTAGCACCATAAGTCAAATCCCATAATAGATATATAATTATAAATGATACTAAGTAAGCCGGTCCTCTTAAACCAAAATCTGTAAATAGAAAAATTGTTAGGATTCCACCTATAAAGCCACCAATGGTAATCCAGGGTTTAAACTTTCCAAAGCGAGTATGTGTATTGTCAACTAAAAATCCCATAAGTGGATCATTAACAGCATCAAAAATACGAAGAATTGTTAAGGCTCCTGTCATCCACCACATTGTAGAATCTGGTAGATTCAAAACGTCTGTAAGATAAAACAATAAAAACATACTTACTAATGTATATTGCATATCTCTTCCTACTGTACCAAGCCCAAACATATAATGATTTCGTTTTCCATTCCCCTTCATCTTGCTACCTCCAAGTAATCAATCATTTAATTTTCGTGTTATATACATATTTGAACCAAAATCTCCTAGCATTCTCACCTTATCATTATAACCAGTACCGATAAATTGTTCATGAAGTGGAATACCTGATTCAAGGGCTTTGTTAGAACATATATATTCCTCTTCACAGTCTTTTAAAGTATAATATTTGTTGGCCACATTCATTATTAAACCATCTGGGCTTAGTTCAACTGGTAGAACATGTTTAGTTAAAGTACCAAAACTTTTTATATAAAGCCTGGCTGGTCTAGTTTTTAAGGAGTAGCTTCCCTCCTTAAGGCCCTTTACCCTTAACTTATCACTACTTTCACCTGCCTTCGTAAGTGTCTGGAAAAAACCTGTAAGGGCATGTTCCTTGTCTTTACTTAAGACTTGCCAAATATATTTATTTTCCTTATATGACTTAACTCTATAAAACCTTCCATACTGAAAAACTTTACGATACTTCTTATAAAATGCAATTTGTTCTGCTATATCTTTCTTTTCTTCTGGCGTGAAATATTTTAAATCCAATTCATAACCAAGGCAGCCAAAACATGACACATGAAAACGAGTAGATAAAGGTGTCTGTCTTAGTGTTTGCTGATGAGGCGACTGAGAAACATGAGCTCCTATTGTAGACAGTGGATAAAAGTAGGATAAACCTTCTTGAATCTTAAGTCTTTCAATTGGATCTGTATTATCAGAAGCCCAAATTTGCGGGCTAAAACACATCATTCCTAAGTCAAATCTATTACCACCACTTGAACAAGTTTCTAGTAAAATGTTGGGTCTAGATTTGAAAATTCTCTCTAGAACTTGATAAAGCCCCATTATGTAGCGGTGGTAGAACTCTCCTTGATTTTCCAGCCTATCAGAATAGGCTTCTGCAATGTGGCGGTTCATATCCCATTTGACATAGTCTACTCCAACTTCATCTAGAATCCTTGAAACATTTTCTACTATATAATCTCTAACTTCTTCCTTACATAAATCAAGAACCAACTGGTTTCTACCTAATAGAGCTTGACGGTTAGGCATCTTTATGGCATATTCTGGATACCTTCTATAAAGTTCACTGTCTTCATTAATCATTTCTGGTTCAAACCATAAGCCAAACTGTAGGCCCATGCCTTTAATTTTATCTGCAAAGGATTTCATTCCATTTGGAAATTTTTTAGTATTAACATTGTAGTCACCAAGTCCTGCAAAGTCTGAGTTCCTATCACCAAACCATCCATCATCAAGTACAAATAATTCGACACCAAGTTCTTTAGCAGAGCGGGCAAGTTTAAGTAGTTTTCTCTCATTAAAATCAAAGAAATGTGCTTCCCAATTATTAATTAAAATTGGTCTATCTTTTTTCTTATAATCTCCTCTAACAATATGTTCATTAACAAAATCATGCATGTTGTGGCTGGCAGTATTAAATCCACTATTGCTAAAGGTCATAATACATTCAGGAGTCTCGAATTTCTCACCCTTTTTCAATTTCCATTCAAAAAGATGAGGGTTAATGCCCATGTTAATCCTTACATAGTCTCGTTCATTTTTCTCTATGTGACTGTAGTGGTTGCCACTATAAATCATGTTAAATCCATATACACTACCATAGTCTTCATTAGCATCTTCCTCAGCAAGTAAAAATGCAGGATTTTGCTTGTTAGAACTTGAACCAGTTGTTGAAGAATTAACTACCCCACCATAAGACACATCTCTTTTTTGCAAATGAGCTTCTTTAATCCAGGCCCCAGTTAGGCTATAAATTTTAAAGTTTTCATCAGGCAAATCTAGTAACATACTCATAATTCGTCTGATAGTAAGAGGGTTATCAGATTCATTTCTAACTACTGATCTTCTAGATATTACATTTGTATTTGAATAAACTGTATAATACAAATCAATGAATATAGGAAAAGCTTTGTCTTTCAGGATTATCTTTAAAGTCTGGTCTCCTCCATATGCACATACTAGAGTATCCATTAAAGGTGATTCATCCAAAACTTCGTGATTATAATATTGGAAATCTGTAATAAAGCTCCCATCAGGCATAATAAATTCTGTAGGACTAGTACGGTAATCTCCACGTCCATTATCTGACCACTCAAGGCACATGCTATCTAAGCTATAGACAGGGTCGTCCTTGCTATACATTACACTAGAACCTACTTGTATACCCCGTTTAATTCCTAATACATCACCCTTGTCTTCCTTAGATAAAGAACTTCCATAGTATACATGTTCTAAGTGGCCGTACTTAGTCTTCTTAAAGATATATGTTGTGTTTACTGTATCTAGGCGAAAATTAATTTCTGTAGGATTATCCTCATTATTACTTTTCTTTAATGTATTCAAAACACTTCTCCTCTTTAAGTCAAGTACCAATTTATCAGTACTTTGAAAGTTATTTGTAACATAATTTCTTGTTATGCTTTACTTATTATGTTTTACTTGTGATATTCTTGATTGCTTACGTATTTCTCATAAGCCTCCCTTGTTACACCATGTTCTTCTATCTTTTTAGTATAAAAGTTACCTGATTCCTTGACCCTACGGTCTCCAGATTCATAATCTATGTGGACAAGACCAAAACGAGCACTCTCTCCTTCTACCCATTCAAAGTTGTCGCAAAAACACCAGTGGTAGTATCTATTAATAGGTAAACCTGAATCCATAATAGCTTCTAAATGTTCATAAATATATTTAGAACGAAAAGCATCTTTGTTATCACAGGTCCCGTTTTCAGTGATGTAGATAGGTCGCTCTAAAAGTTCATATAGCCAATCTGCCGTTTTAATCAACCCTTGTGGGTATATCTCCCATCCTAAGTCGTTTTTATAAGAATCTGCTTTTGTTCCATCATCAAATTTAGAAACTGTTGTTCTTGTGTAATAATTAATTGCAATAAAATCAATATACTCTCCCGGTTTAATCCCTTTTGCTCCTTGTAAAGGCCATGAAAATTCACCTGTAGTAAAGGCCTTTGTTACAGCCCCTTGGAAAAGATATTCCATTAACTTGGCATTTATACGATGTTTGATGTTTCTTGGGTTTTCAGGATCAAAAACCCTAACATGATTAGCAAAACTTACCTTCGTATCAGTAAGTCCCATATCCTTACGTTCCTTATGTATAAGCTGGTATGCCTTAATATGGCATATGGCCATATTAGACATCACTTTAACGGCATTTGAAATAGACTTTTCTCCAGGTGGCCATATTCCAAAGAAATATGACTGAGTACCATAAACATTAGGCTCATTAATGGTTATATAATCAGATACAAGGTCTCCAAAAGCTTTTACTACTAATTTAACAAATCTCATAAAATACTTTAAGTTTTCCCTTTTTGTGAACCCACCTTTATTCTCAAACCACATAGGATTTGTGAAATGATGAATAGTAAGTAAAACATCAATGCCTTTTTCTTTTAAATAAGTTATTTCTTTCCTGTAATGTATTAGAACTTCTTTATCTACCCTTCCTTCTTCTGGACAGATTCTCGCCCATTCAATACCAAGACGGTAGTGTTTAATCTTCATATTGGCCATTAAGTCGGAATCTTCCTTCCACAGCTGGTAGTGGTTAGTAGCTCTAGCAGGATTAGTTCCATCTTTAATATTTCCCTTGTGGTACCAGTCATTCCAATTACTACCTATCTCTCCTCCTTCAATCTGAGTGGCAGCTGATGCAACTCCTAGTGAAAATTGATCTTTAAACTTTAGTTTCACAATATCACTCCTTCTTATAATTATATAGTCAATCAAATCATTTAAAAAGTTCGAATTGTTTTGTAGGTTATTTTACTTAATTATATTATACCAAATATTAGCAATTAAAAAAGTGTTGTTTACAATATATCATTACAGTTTCAGTAAATCAAAAATCCTTCTCTATTATCTGCCCTAGCCATACTTCCCAATATAATTGCCCTTATATATCCTTTTTTTCATATATTTTAATAGAAACCATACATGAAATAACTAAAGAAATCATTCCCATTAATATAGGTAATATTATAATTAATATTACATTCTCTGAAACATTTGATTAATTGCTGCCCAGTTAATATTTATATTTAACCTCGCCACAATAGATGGAAGTATACCTATAATAAGAAGTATTAATAACAATGGAATATAAGTATATAATTTCGCTTTTGTATACCCAAATTTAAAAACACAGGATATTGGAAGGATATAATTATTGAAAACACCATTGATAAAATACTTAGATATATAAATATTTCATCAAACGTCATATCTAAAGGGTTAAAATTTAATTTTATAATTGATGTAATTAATAACACCGCTATTGCTATCATCTCAATAACAAAAACAAATGCATACCTTCCAACAACTACATCTTTTCTTTCAAGTGAAAGTGTAGAATACAAGGTATCTAGACTATTCTTTTCGGATATGGCAAAAGGGTAAGACAAAATCATAGGCAATCCAACTATTACCATGGAAAATATCAAATTTAACGAATCATTAGTAGCACCTACAAATATCACAATTAATGCATAAATATATAATGATTTATTATAGGGCTTAAGTGCCGCAAAATCTAATTTTATAAAAGAAGTCATTTTATTCATGTGATTTCCTTCCCAAATTAGTCCTAACAAGAATATAATCTAAATTACATGGTTCGTAGATTACTGATTCAGGTAGTGTCTTTAATAACGATTGTTCGATTAAATCATCAAAACCAACACTATGTTCACGATATCCAAGTATCAATTCTCGTTGATTATTGTCCAACACCCCACGTCCACCTTTAACTATTACATATTTCTCTAATAAGACATCTTTGCTACCACTGTAAATAATATTGCCATTGTTAATAAAAGTAATAAAATCAGCAACTCTCTCTAAATCCGATGTTATATGTGTTGAAAATAGGACACCTTTGTTTTCATCAATAATAAAATCACTTAAT
>CAZOSE010000091.1:0-8164 GCA_964582385.1 uncultured Lachnospiraceae bacterium | reverse complement strand
TGTATTCCGCCATTTTAGGGTTCCATCTTCTTGTTTGGTGACCAAAATGTACACCAGCTTCTAATAATTGCTTCATTGAAACAACGCTCATATCTTTTTCCTCCATTTGGTTTTATTCTTCCGTATACCTCATGTCTTTAACACACCATAAGGCACCATGTCAAAAATCAGTATACGTGTATTTTAACATGAGTATTATACCATAATTAAATTTTTATGGCAAGTTTTTTAATAATATATTTTTTACAATATGTTTTATTTTATGCTAATTGCAAGTTAAAATGAAACTCTTTCCTCTAGATATAATAAAACAAAGAGCTGGGATTATATTATCCCAACCCTATATTGTATAACTTGACTTTAATTAATAATGTTTTTTGATTCCCCATAAATTGTTTCTTTTTAGTTCTATATAATCTTTGTATGCCTTTTCCAAAATCTGTTTCTCATTGTTAAACTTTAATAAGTGATAAGCTTCATGATATTTATAATAACCTGAATCCATAAAATATTCTTCTTTTTGTGGTTTACTAAAATAGCTTTCTGCCATCATTAAATACCAATGGACATCTTTAACTACTTTATTATGTGGTGTATTGAATGTATATTGACTTTTACCAACATATTTAATTATGGAAGTATCGGCTCCCGTTTCCTCTTTTACTTCTCTGGAAGCTGTTTCTTTGTATTCTTCGCCTTCTTCCACTGTACCTTTTGGTAGAACCCAACCTTCATACCTATTCTTATAGTTTTTATACAGCAGTAAAATCTTTCCTCTGAATATAACTACACCACCACAGCTAGTTGCTTCTATCAATGCAATCCCTCCTGATTTGGTGTAACAATTTACTATAGTATAGAACATTAGGAGGTATAGTTCAAGGTTATTTGTTATTAAAATAAGTGTTAAATAATTCTTTTGCAATAGGAACTGCATTCTTACTACTGCTGCCAGCATTCTCAACAATAATTGTTACTGCAATAACACTATTATCCCTATTTGCAAAACCAATAAACCAGGAATGGGCTTTACTTCCTTCTTGATTTTGAGCTGTTCCTGTTTTACCAGCAGCTGTGTACCTATCACTTTGCAAACTGGTTGCTGTTCCCGACCTAACAACCTCTTCAAGGTATTCATTTAGAATCTTAGCTTCTGATGTCTCTATATATTTGTTTTTAATTTTAGGAGAAAATTTCTTTATTGTATTACCATCCGAATTAGCAATGTAATCAGTTAAGTATGGTTCCATAGCAATTCCACCATTTGCAATTGCACTTATAAACTCAGCCATTTGAATAGGACTTACCTTTACGTCTCCTTGCCCAATTGCAGTAAAGGGATGGTTATAATCTAAGTTGTCAGGTAAGTAAGTGTCCAAATTAAGGGATGAAATGCTTTCTTTAAACCTTATTGGGTCTAACCTCTCACCAATATATCCTAAAGAAGAGTTACAGGATACCGCAATAGTTTGCTTTAAATCCACCTTGCCATGGGCTTTTCCACAAGTAATCTTTGCAGCTTTACCTGTATAAGTTCCATCACAATCATAAGTATAGTCCTCAAAGTTTGGATTTTGTCTAATATATTCTAAAACAGTAACAATCTTGAATATAGAACCTGGTGGATAAGCTTCACTAGTAGCTCTATTCATTAAAGGTTTGTTTTCATTGTCATCTTTTATATCATTCCATATGTCATCAATATTATTAGGATCATAACTATCCTTTGATACCATAGTTAGAATCTTACCGGAAGATGGCTCTGTAACTATGACTACACCTTTATTTGAGCCTAAGCTTTCATAGGCTAGCTTTTGTAAATCATAGTCAAGACTTGTTACCACATTATCTCCTAGGTTTTTTTGCCCTGTTAAATCCATGAAAATCTTTTTAAGTCCGTAGGTATTAGAAGTAAGAAGTCTAAAGTTTTCAGACGATTCTATACCAGTTCTTCCTTTTGAAAATCTTCCAACAGCATGGGCAAACAAATTACCATATGGATAAACTCTTTTTTCCTTCCCATCATCCCTTACAAGGGTATGGGCCAGAGTTTTACCATCAGCCGATAGTATACTTCCTCTTACAATTTGTTCGGCAAGCAAGTCTTGTCTTTTATTGTAAGCATTATTTACTATATCTTCACTTTTTGCTACCATAAAAAAAGTATAATATCCAATAACTAATATAAAAAGGCCTATTACAATATATGCTATATTAATTATTTCTTTCGAATCATCTATTTTGCTTGTTTTTACTTCTTGATTATTAATAGGTGACCTGCATTGTTTAATTGCTTTATTTGAATTAATAGTTTTGTTTGATTTAATTTCTTTATTTGTCTTATTACTTTTAATATTTGCCTTACTAGGTTTTCTACTTTTAGCCGAATTAATTCTACTAGTTTTTTTAACCTTTTTTTCATTACTATTAATAGCTTGCTTTTTCCCACTATTACTAGTTGCTTTATTATCTCTTATTTTTTTCTTGTCATTCTTCATAATACTAGTACAGGTACCCAAAGACCTAGCCTAGGGAAGGAGTACCTTCCTCCTCTCTATTTTCCTTAGTCCTATCCTGATTAAGGATAAACAATCCTTGGATTATAGCAAACATAACAACACAACTTAACATAGAACTTCCACCATAACTAATAAATGGTAAAGTAACACCTGTTGATGGGATAAATTTAGTTACGCCACCAATTGATAAGAATCCCTGGAATCCAATCATGGATGTTAATCCTAGAGCTACAAGTTTATAGAAATGTCCCTGGATTTTAGTTGATATGTTATAAGACATTATAAGTGTTGTTATAAATATTAGAATTAGGCAAATAGCGTAAATTCCACCCATTTCCTCACTAATTGCAGAAAATATAAAGTCACTATCCACTATAGGTATACTTTCTGGCATTCCCTTTGTTAATCCCATTCCAAACCATCCGCCTGTACTAATGGCAAATAGAGACTGGGTAACTTGATAGCCTTCATTGTCGATTACAGAGAAGGGATCTTGCCATGCTATTACTCTAACCCTAACATGGCTAAACAAATTATAGGCAAGGTAAGATGCTCCAATTCCTGCTATAAGTCCAGCAAAGAAGTAAAATGGTTTTCTTGTTGCAACATATAACATGATAAGATATGCAATGTAAAATATTAGGGCACCACCCAAATCCCTTTGTAATACAAGAATCAAAACATGGATAGCAGATAGGATTGTAACCTTCACTAAATGCATAAATTCAGTACTCTGGGATAAAAGTCCTGCAACTGCAAAAACAAATAATATCTTAACGAATTCGGATGGTTGAATTGAAAACCCTTTAATTAAAATCCAATTGGTAGCCCCTCGGTAATTACTACCAATTATAGAAACACTTATTAATGCACCAATACCTAGTAGGCCATAAAGCCATCCAAGTTTTGTTATAACCTTAAGCTTTGCAACAAAAAGAGGTATGAATATACTTATAAAAAAAGCTATTGCTATTATGACAGAATGTTTAACAGCCTTATCATAAGATAGTCTAGTAATAATGACTAAACCACTTGTAATAAAAAACACAACATTATTAAGTAGTAGTCTGGATAAGTTTGGATAAACCCACTGATATAAGCCAAAAATCAAGGCAAAAGCTAAAACCTGTCCTATATATAATACTATTAGCTTTTCATTTTTTACATTAGTTATTAGGACAAAGTATGATATCAGGTGAATAAGAAATATCAAACTCCTCATTTTATTGTTTACTTTTCTTTTATTATAATCTTCCTTAATATTAAAAGAACGAAATCCATAATAAGTATAAATAATAGAAAGGATCACTATGATATATTTTGAAATATTAGTTATTATAAATTCCATTATTGACCTCTTTCTTTCCTAGTTTCTATTCGATTCCTCTATTAAAATGAACACGAGTAAAACTATCTAATTCTTTAATATTATAGTCGTTATAGTAGTAGGTTTGGATAAACTTATCCAAAACGATACTAGTCTCTTCTTTTGTCTCTATAGTAAAATCAAGTCGAACATTTTTGGCTTTTAGCTTTATAACATCTTTACTTTTACTTAGAAGCGATAGAGGGTAACTGTTATAAATTGTATTATAACAATGTCTACAGTTTCTAACAACTGGAAACTCAACATTTAAACGATCCACAAGCCTTAAGTTCTCTACATCCATACCACAACAGTAGCTACTTCTTGGTTTGCTTAAATGATTATTATCCCCTCCAGTAACGGTTTTCATAGGACATTGTGAGGTAACCATTAGAGGTGTTCTACCATATACCATTATATCATGGTACAATCCAGTTAATTCTCCTAGTTCAAATCTATTAAGTTCAAGTGGCGCTGTTAATTTACTAACACCTAGTTTGTGCCAAAATTTAGCTGATTCTTCATTCATAATATAAAGATTATAATCTGTAATAATTTCCTTTTTGGAACTGTCACTAATTAGATATTTTTTAATAAAACTATACTCTTCTAAATTACGTATAACATAACCATCTAAATTATCATCTTTTAATACAGAATCAGTTTCTAAAGCTTCTTTTTCGAAATACTCATAAGTAACTTTACGAAATATATGGGGCATATATAAGTAGGCCTTTTTATTAGCTCTTTTTACTAAAGTTAATAAGTTCTTCATATCTCTTAAGTTATCCATGTCACTGTCGATATAAATAGCAAAGACTTCTGGCCTCTTAATAACTTCTGATAGTTGTTCTTTTGTTTGAACACCAACATTTATTCCAAGCCTTTTATCAGCTTTTGTTACTCTACTTGCTTCTTCACCTAAGTTATCATAATTGTTAGAATCATAATCACAAGTATTTATTTCTTGGTCTTTTTCATATTGATCTTTAACTTTTATATTTTGCCTGTAAAACCTTGAAGCAAGAGCTTTTTCTAACTTTTCTATCCCTTGCCTTCTTAGTTCATTTAGTTGGCTTACTGGTATAAATGGCCTTCCACCTATATTAACATCTAATTTATTAAAATGATAATTTGTATCTTTAATCTTGGAAACTTGTTTTTTTATTTTATCTTCAGACATAGGAGCATTTTTAGCTTCTTCTACTAACTCTCCTGATACACTTACTCTTATGTCATCTTTCATTAAAGTTATTTCAAGCTTTTCTCCAACAACCACATCAACTCTACCATCTATACTAACTTTTATATTGCCTTCTACATATTTATTAGTAAGGTAATCAATTAGTTTGTTGTTTCTTACACGAAATACTCTTGCTCCCTGGTTTAACTTAACCCTTCTATCATAGTTAGTATCTACAGTGCCACCAGCCCCGAGTCCTATGCCGCTTGTATATTCATAGGAAACATTATCATCATCACTATTAACTATTTTTAGGACATCTCCTTTATTAATATCTTTGGCAAGTTTAATAAAGAGACGGCCTTTGCTTATTTTACTTACGTGTCCTACTTCTACTCCAGTGTGGTTGGGTCTATCAAGGGTAATCATGTTTCTACCATTTCTCTTTTTTAAATATCCATCAAAAAACCCTCCACGGTTATAAATATCAAGTAGATTCATTTTATCCTGTGAATATTCTTTTTGATTATCAAAAATATATCTTTCGTAGCCTTCTCTACCTAGCTCTAAATATTTATCTAGGTATTTTTTATATGTGTATGTTGTAATTGCTGTATATTCAGGACGTTTCATTCGTCCTTCTATTTTAAATGAATCTATTCCCCCATCAACAATGTCGGGAATTAGGTCTAGAGTTGAAATATCTTTAGGACTAATTAAATATTTATCTCTATCAGATGAATGAATTATATTTTTAGATGGATCTTTATTATCTCTTTCTTCAATTAAGCCATATGGCATCCTACAAGGTTGGGCGCACCTACCCCTATTACCACTTCTGCCT
This sequence comes from uncultured Lachnospiraceae bacterium, assembly GCA_964582385.1. Taxonomy (GTDB): domain Bacteria; phylum Bacillota; class Clostridia; order Lachnospirales; family Lachnospiraceae; genus JAAYRG01. Next base: position 2,252 of record CAZOSE010000091.1, on the reverse strand, counting down.
GAGAATACACTACTCATTAGACACTGGCCTGAATAGGAATAACAAAGAGAACCATGGACAAATATTTCGATTTCAAGGTCTGTTTTTTTCCTTATGTCTACTAACTCTGCTAAACTTAGTTCCCTAGAAGGAACAAATCTTGTAATTCCGTAATCTTTTAACACATTTGCACCTTCAGCCATGTTAAGTGTCATCTGTGTACTTCCATGGATTGGAAGATTAGGAAAATGTTCATGTATAAAATTAACAACTCCTAAATCTTGTACTATTACTGCATCCAAACCGGCAGTGTAATACTTATATAAATACTCGTAAAGTTCATCCTTTAATTCATTGTTCTTAAGCAATGTATTAACGGTTAGGTATATGTTCTTATCATGGATATGGGCATATTCAATTGCTTCAATTAAATGATCTTGATTTGGATTTTGTGCAAATGCCCTGGCTCCAAATTTAGAACCTCCTATATAGATCGCATCACAAGATGCATTTACTGCTGCCTTTAAGCTTTCTATAGAGCCAGCAGGTGATAATATTTCAACCTTATTCATGTATAATCCTCCTAAATAAAAAACCGCCTAGAAAAGACAATTACGTCTTATCTATGCGGAATAGCACATATAAAAGTCTAATCTCTACTATATAAATATTATAAACTATTGTCTAAACGAATAAGTTTCTTCTGGGCATTAGCTAGCTCTTTCTTTAATTCTTTTATATCATCTTGGGCAGACTCTAATTCAGAACGAGTAGAAACTAGTTCGTGTCTTAAATTATATATCTCTGTATTATTCTCTTCGTTTTTAGCTTGTACTAGTTCTATTTGATCTTTAGCTTTGTAGAAATCATCTGCAATATTAATTTCTATGAGTACATTCCTCATGTCCCTATCTAAATGCTTATAGAAATCTTGTTTTTTGAATTCGCTATACTTTCTGTTAATATATGAGGCAATCTTTTGCAAATAGTCAGGGCTCTCATAACCACCTAATATATATTGATTATTATTAATAATTACTTCAACAGTATTCTTTTTATTCATTTACCTCACCCCGTTTAATTAATAAAAATAGATAACTTAAAGATTTACTAACAAATAAGTATATAATAAGACATATTATTACTAAATAATACTTTCTTTATATATTATAAACTAAAGCCATAGTCTTTACAAGTATAACTTAGCTACTTCTATGAACTCCAAGGTGCTTATAAGCAAGGTCAGAAACCACTCTTCCTCTAGGTGTTCTAAGTATTAATCCACTTTGAACTAAGTAGGGTTCATATACCTCTTCTATGGTACCTGGGTCTTCTCCTATAGTTGTAGAAATAGTCTCAATTCCAACTGGCCCTCCGTCAAAGTTTTGAATCATACTAAAGAGAATCTCACGATCTGTATTATCAAGTCCAAGTTTGTCAACTTCTAGTAGATTAAGTGAATGATCAGCTACAGCTTTCGTGATTTTACCATCATATTTTACCTGGGCAAAATCTCTAACCCTTTTTAATAAGCGGTTTGCTAGTCTTGGAGTGCCCCTTGATCTTCTTGCAAGCTCTAATGCTCCTGCATCATCAATCTCTACATCAAAAATATGTGCAGCCCTTACAATAATCTCTTTTAACTCATCAATAGTGTAGAATTCAAGTCTACTAACAACCCCAAATCTATCCCTAAGTGGAGGCGTAAGCATACCAGCCCTAGTTGTTGCTCCAACAAGAGTAAACTTGGGTAAATCAAGTCTAATAGACTTTGCAGTAGCACCTTTTCCTATAACAATATCTATAACAAAGTCTTCCATAGCAGGATACATTAACTCTTCTACTTGATTGTTAAGTCGGTGTATCTCATCTATGAATAAAACGTCACCCTCCTGAAGATTATTAAGGATGGCTGCCATCTCTCCTGGCTTTTCAATTGCAGGTCCAGATGTTACCTTCATATTAACATTCATTTCATTAGCTATAATACCAGCAAGTGTTGTTTTACCAAGTCCTGGAGGTCCATAAAAAAGAACATGGTCAAGAGGCTCACTTCTTAACTTAGCCGCTTTAACATATACCTTAAGATTATCTTTTATCTTACTTTGGCCTATATAATCATCTAAATACTGGGGCCTTAGTTCATTTTCAATTGTTTTATCTTCTTCTAGTATTTCTGTTGTAATAATTCTACGTTCCATAATTACATCCTTACCTTAATTTTATACTAAGGCCTTTAAACTTAGTTTAATAGCTTCTTCTGCAGTCATTTT
>CAZOSE010000090.1:0-8226 GCA_964582385.1 uncultured Lachnospiraceae bacterium | reverse complement strand
TAGTATTATAATTTCATAATACTATGTTGTCTATTCTTATAAATAACATGATTCTCATATCCTACAGCTAATAGTAAATCACGAACCTTATTAAAATCATAAGCCAAATGTTCTGGTTTGTGCCCATCTGACCCAATTGTAATAAGCTTTCCACCCATTTCTTTATAACGTTTTAAGACTGAATATCCAGGGTTTGGACTACCCATTCCATACTTGTATCCAGCAGTATTAACCTCTAAGGACTTATCATTCCTAATTAAATGACTTAATATTTCATCTAGAACTTCCTCATACTCTTTATACTCAAAATTATCAAATAATAATTCTTGGTTTCGTCTCGGATCATCAGCTATATTAGCATATCTTATTATATAATCTAAATGTCCTAAACTATCGTAATTATTATAAGTCTTAATATTAGCTAAAATGGTATCGAAATATTTAACTATTTCTTGCTGACTATCCTTTCCTTCCCAGTAATCAGGAAAATATGGATCTTTTCTATCAACAATGTGGGTAGAACCCAGAATAAAATCAAAGGGATACATGTTAGCTAAACCATCATATCTTCTAGCAGTTTTTTCTTCTGGAGTTAGCCCAAACTCAACACCTAGATATATATTGATTCTATCTTTATATTTGTCTTTCATAGATAAAACTTTATTAACATATGGCTCCATATCTAAATCAAAGTAACCATACTCACTAGGATAATCCAAGTCTAAATGATCGGTAATACAAAAATGTTCTAAACCTAATTCTATCCCTTTATTAATTTGATCTTCAATTGGTGTCTCACAGTCTCCCGAAAATGATGTGTGGCTGTGGAAATCTGATTTTATCATAGTCTCCTCCTTTGTACTTCATTTGTTAATCAACTTCTAATTTCTATGAATTCAATTATTGCCCATTAAGCTTCCCATACTTTCACTTCTATCTGGACTACTCTCTAGTTTGAAAATATAGTTTATAACATCTAAATGGAATCCGTCAACCCCCTTTCACAAATCACCTTATATTAAAAAACACCCCGTTGTTAGGTGTTATTAATTAACCTTTCAACAGAGTGCTTATATTATTTTATATTCCTAATAAGTTTGCTTATATTATTTTATGTTCTTAATAAGTTTGCCTATATCGATTAGTTTTGTCACGCCTTCTCTTACTTATTGGTTTTCCAAGGATTTCGGACCATACAACAGCTTCTCTTAATTTGCTTCTAGATATCTTTTTACTAAGAGTTATATTGCTTTGGACATCTAGTAGGGCTTCTTGGCTATCCTGCCAATACTTACTGTCCCCCGTCATATTAGTCTGTAAATTATCATAATCTGACGGGTTAGAATCCCCATACATATCTACATATCCATCTTCATAACCATCCCTATATTCATCCTGATAATCATTAACATAATTAACTGGAGCTTGCTGTGGTTCTTTATTGCTATAAGGATTTACTTCTTCAGATGAATTGTTCTGGAAAATCCCCTTGGAAAAGGTAGGATTTGTAGGAAACTTTTTGTTAGTTTCAAACTCTACATTAAGACTTTCTTCAAGAAAATTCATTACTTTTTTTAAATCTGACTTATAATTAATTGAACTCACCTCAATCCCTATATATACAACGAATATCCAACATCATCATTATTTATTAGGATCTTCCTTAGAAATTTCTTCTCTCATCATTGTGTCTGCTTTGATGTTTTGAATATCATAATAATCCATTACTCCTAATTTGCCTTCACGTAAGGCCTGAGCCATAGCCAATGGAACTTCTGCTTCTGCTTCAACTACTGCAGCGCGCATCTCTTGTTCTCTTGCTACTGCCATTGCACGTCTTTCCTCTGCCTTTGCTTGAGCAATCTTTTTATCTGCTTCAGCCTGATCAGCTTGTAATTTTGCACCAATATTTCTTCCAACATCAATATCAGCTATATCAATTGAAAGAATCTCAAAAGCTGTTCCAGAATCAAGACCTTTAGCTAAAATAATCTTTGAAATATCATCTGGATTCTCTAAAACAGCTGAATGCTTATCTGCAGAACCACAAGTTGTTACAATACCTTCTCCAATCCTTGCTAGTATTGTTGCTTCTCCAGCTCCACCAACTAGTCGCTCAAGATTTGCTCTAACTGTTACTCTTGCTTTTACTAGTAATTCAATACCATTCTTAGCTACAGCTGACACTTTTGGTGTCTCTATAACTTTTGGATTAACGCTCATCCTTACTGCTTCAAATACATCTCTTCCTGCTAGATCTATTGCTGCTGCCTTTTCAAAGGGAAGATTTATTCCAGCTCTTTCTGCTGCAATTAGAGCGTTAATAACACTATCAACATCTCCACCTGCCAAATAATGGGCTTCTAATTCATTAACACCTATATCTAATCCAGCCTTTGTAGCCTTAATAAGTGGAATAACAATTTTCTTTGGTTGTACACGTCTAAGTCGCATACCTATCAAACTAAAAATACCTACCTTAACATTGGCTGCTAAAGCTGAAACCCACAATCCAACTGGTATGAAACTAAAGAATGTGGAAATTATTAAGATAATAATTCCCAGTAGAATAATATAACCTAAATTATCTAACATATAACTACCCCTTTCGTATGATAAATCTAATAAATTTACAAGTTACAATGTTTAGTCAATATATAATAAGTATTTAATTCGAAATGTTTAATTTAAAATATATTATTTGAAATAATACATTTCTATTGACTACTTAAATAAGAACACCTCTAAAGGTCTTCCTTTACAATTATTCTAACACCTTCTACTTTAAAAACCACTATCTTTGTACCTTTGCTTATATATTTACCTTCTGTAATAATATCATACTCTATATCTTCAAATAATCCTGTTCCTGAAGGCCTAAGATCCGTTATTGCAATACCCTTCTTTTCTATAAGTTCTTCGTATCTTCTTGAGCTAGTAAAACCTGAGTCGGTTTTTAGTTCATTTTTTAATACGATTGGTGAATTTGAATAACCTCTAGATAAGAACTTTACAATTATTACAAACATCACAATTATTATAGCCAGCACAACAAGTGTTGTTATTACCCCATCCTTAATCGATTCTGCAGTAATAAAAACACCTGCAACTAGACTAATTATACCTGCTATTCCCGGTCCTTCTAAACCTGGCATATACATCTCAATACCTATTAGAATAAAACCTAGTACAAATAAAGCTATTTCTACAACTAGTTTCCAATCAATTGATCCTAACATAAGGAATTCCCCCTTCCTTTTAGTAAGTATAGTGTGTATATTAAATTTATATGAGTTACCATTTGAAAAATGCTGAAAAATCTGTGAACAGCGAAGAAAAGTATATATTAAGAAACCCTTTAATGATAAACAAGTATAATCGGCAATTTACTTGCTTTATATCACCTAATACCTTATTCTCTTAGATTTGCTAATACTACTATAATTTTAACATAAACTAAAAGGAATGTCTATTAAGTAGAGGAGGTTTCCTCTGGATTTTTTTAGAAGTTTATCATCCTTTTTATATACTTTAATCACCCATAATTTTGTCTATGGCCTCGATTGCAGCACTTCTAAAGCCTCCACTTTCTAGACTAGTCACCCCTATAATCGTAGTTCCACCTGGTGAACATACATTATCCTTCATTACTCCAGGATGTTGCCCACTTACTAACTGCATTTTCCCAGTACCTACTAACATTTGACTTGCTAATTTATAGGATAAATTCCTAGGAAGTCCGTGCTTTACGGCTCCATCTGATAGGGCTTCAATAAACATACTAGCAAATGCTGGCCCACAACCGGATATTGTACCAGCTATTCCTAAGTTACTTGTCTCTACCTCCTCTACTAGGCCTATTTTAGAGAATATTTCTATAAAACCCTCTAACTCATCATTAGACAAAGAGTGCTTGTTTTCATATATAATTATACCTTCTCCTACTGAGACTGGAGTATTTGGTAAAGTGCTAATATGATGGATATTAGCTGGTAATATTTTCTCATATTCATCAAAAGGATAATTAACTACAACAGAGACCAATATTTTATCCTGTAAATCATTTTTTATCTCTTCAACAACTTCTTTAACAGTATGAGGTTTAACAGCGATTACAACAATATCAACCTTTTTTACAAGATCCTTAGCATTACTACATGGATTAAATCCTTTACTTCTTGTGTTTCTAATTAACTTATCCTCAGTCCTTGCATATGCATATATGTCTTCAGCCTTTATAGCTTCTTTAAGAACTAGTCCATCTGCTAGTGCTTGTGCCATATTTCCAAAACCTATAAATCCTATTTTCATGCTTATCCTCCTATACATCTTGGCTGTATGTATCTTCATCTATAGCCAAAGTGTGAACCGCTGCTGGTATAATGATTTTTGCAACAAAATTTGCCATATACTTTGGTGATTGCTTTCTTCCTGTTTCAAGCCAAGTTTGCAGCAAACCAATATATCCATTAATTATAAAAGAGTTAAATAATTCATATTCCCTCTCATCCATGTGTGAACCTGCATCAATCCATACGTCAGATATCTTCTCATCTACAAGTTCTTTCAAACTTTGTATAAAGGATATATCTCCATTAGGTCCTATCAAAACTGAACTAAGCTGGGCATTCCCATCAAAAAATTCAAATACCTTTTCAATAATAAGTAAAGGGTCAATTGTTTTATCCCCACTACTGTCTTCTTCACCAGTACTTCCAACCTTGCTCTTCTTACCATTTGTGGTTATAGCAGTAATAATCTCGTTAAACTCATCAAAGAATTCTTCTTCAATCTTATTAATCATATCAAAAATATCAGTATAATGATAATAAAAAGTACCACGATTAATATCAACTAGTTCACACAATTCTTTTACAGTAATTTTAGAAGCTGGTCTTTCCTTTAAAAGTGAGATTAATCCAAGTTTTAACTTTCTCTTGGTCTTTACTACACTTCTGTTCTCTTTTTTTTTAATTTTAATATTCTTCATAAAAATTTCACCTTTCAATTTAAACATATAGCTTGACATTTGTTGAAATTTAATCATAAAATATGAAGTTGTGTATTGATATTTATTTCTAGTCTATTTAAACTAAATTGTAGTGCAATTTTCAACACTTGTCAAAACAAATTAAGGTGATATCTAAAATTTATATTAGATACTTGACATATAATATTAGATACTTGACATATATAAGAGGAGGTAACATGAAAGAATTCGTAAAGTTTCAAGAGGTAGGAAAGGTATACCAAACTGGGGATATTAAGGTGGAAGCCTTAAGGGATATCTCTTTTGAAATAGATCAAGGGGAAATATGTGTTATAGTTGGACATTCAGGAGCTGGTAAAACAACATTATTAAATATATTAGGTGGTATGGATACCCTAACTACAGGTAGAGTTATGTTAGGAGACCGGGAAATTTCTGCCTACAATAAAAAAGAACTTACAACCTTTCGCCGTGAAGATATAGGATTTGTTTTTCAGTTCTACAATCTGATTCCTAATCTTACAGCTATAGAAAATGTTGAAATAGCTTCACAAATGCTAAAAGACCCCGTGCCAGCTAACAAAATATTAGAAGACGTTGGCCTTGATCACAGGCTTAGGAATTTCCCTTCCCAGTTATCTGGTGGAGAACAACAGCGTGTTGCCATTGCTAGAGCTTTAGCTAAAAAACCCAAGCTCCTGTTATGTGATGAACCAACAGGAGCCCTAGATTACGAAACTGGTAAACAAATATTAAAGTTATTACAAGACCAAAGTCGTTTAAATGGTATGACTGTTGTAATTATCACTCACAACTCAGTTCTTACTGCTATGGCAGATAGGGTTATCAAAATAAAAAGTGGAACAATTAGCTCCTTTTATAAAAATGATAACGTAACACCTGTGGAGGAGCTTGAATGGTAATGAAGAAAATATCTGCATGGACTAAAAACAACATACGGGAAGTTAAACATACCCTGGAAAGATATATTGCTATTTTTGCCATTATAAGTATTGGTGTTGGCTTCTTTGCTGGCCTTGTAATTACTAGGGATGCTATGGTTGCTACCCTTGATAAATACCTTACAGACTATAATCTCTATGATTACCGCCTTCTTTCTACGGTGGCCTTTAATAAGGATGATCCTGGATACTTCTTAGACTTAGAAGGGGTTGAATCGGCTGAAGGTGGTATTACTATAGATTTTCTTGGTGAGTTATCAAATAGTGAGCAAGTATTAGTTTTAAAGGCCCACTCAATTAGTAATAAGCAAAACCAATTACAAGTTACATCAGGAAAACTACCCGGGAAAGCTAATGAAGTAGTGATTGATGCAATGTATTTTTCCCCTGAATATATTGGACAAACTATTAGGCTTAGTCCTGATAACGATGAAGATACCATAGATAGTTTTAGCTTCAGGGAATACACTATAGTTGGTCTTGTTAGGTCTCCTGAATACCTTAGCGCACAAAGAGGCACTACAAGTTTATCAAATGGTAGTGTCAACGCCTTTATACATTTACCTGAGAACGGCTTTGATGTAGACTATTATACAGAAATATTCTTAAAACTTAATACTCTTGCCAACCCTTTTACCGATGAATATAAAGACATAATTATAGGTAATGAAGAAAAGGTTCAAAACCTTTTGGATACTACTGCCGATAACAGGTTTGATGATGTACTAGCCGAAATAAATGAAGAAATCGCTGATGGCAAAATAGAGTATCAAGACGGCTACAAAGAGTATATGGCTGAAAAGGATAAAGCACTTAAAGAATTAGAAGATGCCTATACCAAGCTTATAGATGGCCAGGATGAAATAAACAAAAACGAACAAAAACTTATAGATGGTGAAAAGGAACTTGCCAAGGGCTGGAAGGAATATAATGATGGCCTTAAGCAATACGAGGACGGACTAGCAGATTTTCAGGCTAGCAAGGCAAGTATTCTAGAAACTCTAGAGGATAGTCAAAGGGAAATTGATGATAATAGGGCAAAGATTCTTGCTGGTCTTGGAGAAATAGAGGATGCCAATATTGTAGAGCAGTACCTTGAAGTGACTAAGAACCTATCAGACTTAGAAAATGCAAAAACTCAGATTGATAACAGAAACATAAGAGAAAACTATGCCAACCTAAAGAGTAGCTTGTCACTTATTAAGTACGGATTAAGTGAGATTGAAGCTTCTCCTGCATATCTAGTTATCCAACAGTATGATGATATCTCAAAAGGAATAACTGAATATAATAAGTTAAAATCAGATATGTTAACAGACCCAGCCTTTAGGAGTTTATTAGAAAACTATACTAGTTTACAAGAGAAATTAATGATACTTGAAGCTATACCAGAGGCTGACATAATCAAAGAACAAGAAGTAGAGCTTAATTCTATAAAATTAGAAATATCAAGTATCGAAGCCAATCCTAGAGTTAAGACCTTCACCCAAGTAGATACTATGTATAATATACTTTTAAAATATCAAGAACTTCAACAAAATCTAGAGATAGTTGAGAGCTCAATAAGCGAAATTGAAAACTCCAGCATTTTCGACTTGATTACAAATTATGATGAAATGGTTGAAAACATTGCTAGCTTACAAGCTGCCAAGTTACAAATCGATGAATCTGGCGTTTTAGAAAGTTATGAACAACTACAAGATGCCCTAAACCAATTAAATCAAGGCCAAACCGATATTAATGATGGTGTTACTAAAGCTCACTTAGAGTTTGAAAAGGCTGAGGAAGAACTTGATCAGGCAAAGCTCGAACTAGGTTATGCTTATGACTTGCTTGAAACATCCCAACAAGAAATAGATGAAGGTAGGGAGGCTTTAGAAGAAGGAAAATTCGAGTTAAATGATGGATTCGTCAAATATGAAGATGGCAAAAAAAAGGCTGATGAGGAATTTGAAAAAGCTAAAAAAGAACTTGACAAAGCTAGAATAGAAATAGAAGATGCTGAAGAAGAAGTTGCTAATTTGAAAGGTCCAGAAACTTTTATCTTTGATAGAAGTCACAATTCCGGATATTCAAGCTTTGATAATGATTCCGCCATTGTTGCTGGAATAGCAAAAGTTCTACCTATATTCTTCTTTTTAGTTGCCGCCTTAGTTTGTTCTACTACAATGTCTAGAATGGTAGATGAACAAAGAACACAAATAGGTACCTTAAAAGCATTAGGCTATAGTGATATGAAAATAACCAACAAGTATATGTCTTATGCTGGTAGTG
>CAZOSE010000089.1:7697-8228 GCA_964582385.1 uncultured Lachnospiraceae bacterium | reverse complement strand
ACGCCAAACTTGAATCTTTCGATAAAAACTCAAAATATATATTCTTTAGTGATACCCACAGGGGAGATGATAGCCCTTCAGATAGATTTGCAAGAAATCAAATAGTTTTTCTTGCTGCCCTTAATTACTATTATGATAAAGGCTATACTTATGTTGAGGTTGGCGATGGAGATGAACTATGGGAATATAATGAATTTAGGCATATTCGTCTTGCTCATAGTGATATATTCGAAGCCCTTAAAAGATTTCATACAGATAATAGGTTTATAATGCTTTATGGAAATCACAATATCTACTTAAGTAGTAAAAGGTATGTTAAAAAGCACTTTTTTAATTATTATGATGAATACACCCAAGACATTCATGACCTTTTAAAGGGGATTACTCCATACGAATCTTTGATATTAAAGGAAAAACAAAGTGGACAAGAAATATTTATCGTTCATGGCCATCAAGGTGATTTGATGAATGATAGACTTTGGTTTATTAATATGCTATTGGTTCGATATTTTTGGAGATTTATGCATTTAG
>CAZOSE010000089.1:0-7649 GCA_964582385.1 uncultured Lachnospiraceae bacterium | reverse complement strand
ACCACTTTAAACGACATAAGGTGGAAAGAAATTATAAGAAATGGATTGCAAAACACAAGGTTATGCTTATTTGCGGACATACCCATAGGGCAAAATATCCAAAGCGGTCTGAGCTTCCTTACTTTAATACAGGAAGTTGTGTTCACACAAGGGGCTTTAATGGCATGGAGATAGTTGACAATAAAATTATGTTAATTGATTGGAGAGTTAGGGCTAATGATAAAGGTAAACTTGAAGTAGTTCGCAGCGTCATGCGTGGCCCTGTTCCTATTTCTAAGTTTGATATAAAGAGGAAAAACCTGCGAGACTATTTATAGTTTCACAGGTTTTTTAACCTCTTAATGGCTAAGCTTCTTTGCTTGTGGCCTTATCTGTATAAGTTCTACTCTATTAATTGCAAATAGCTACTAACTGCATATAGAGTTTTATCTTTATATACTAGCCTTGACCACCCTTTACCTTTATCTATTCCTGTACGAATTGCAATATCACCATTCTTAAGTTGTTCTGCAACTATATCGTTTGTCTCTTGACTTGGGATCAATCTTAAATTAGTTAATTCTTTAGCTGTCACTTGTTCGTTTACGGAAGTAAAATTCATACCTGCTTCTGGATTATCTAGGGTCGGTTTATCTGGCTTTGTTGGTTGTAGACTATCATTTTCCCCATTATTTTCTGTAGGAATAGCTTCCTTTGGTTTATAGGTTAAATCTGTAGTGATATAACTACTAATTACATAGTATGTAGCTCCATCTATTTCTAGCCTTGACCATCCCAAATCACCATTACCTGTCCTTGTTGCGATTTCGCCATTTTTAAGTTGTCCTTTTACTGTATCCTTACTTTCTGAGCTTGGAACACTTCTTAGATTAACAACTTCCTTTGCTGTTATTTGTTCATTAACATTAGAAAAATATTGCCCACTAACAATATTTGAGTTACTAGTCTCATTAACCTTTGGAACATCAATTACGGCAGTTGTAGGTGGAGTTACTGTTTCAACAGGTGTATTACTCTTTGCTACTGCCTCCTTATCATATCCAAAGTAGGCTACATTTAAGTCTACTGGCTTGCTAATTCCAGCAACTTGACCATTGCTTGTATATTGCCACATATGGTGGTTTTCCAAATAGGAGGATTTTGAAGATGACGTAAAGCTTCCCGGATACTGGGCTACCCATATTTTGTATTTACTAGCTAGTCTACTTGCATTCCACTGTGAATTACCATCTAGCTCACTCTTTGAAGCATAAAACATAGGTGAATATCCTTTGCCATTTACATAATCTAAAAACACTTCTGCTAAATTAGTTCTCTCTTCTTTGGATAGACCATATTGTCTATTGCTAGGGTTAGTAAAACCCTCACAATTATAAGCAATAGGATATGTAATTTTATATGGTGCTATAAAGTCTGTAAGCCATTTTGCCTCTTGAGTTGCTTCCTCCTTACTTACAGCTGTTGAAAAGAAATACACACCAAGCTTTATTCCATTTGCTTGGGCTTGCTGTAAATTGTACTGGGCATATGGATCTTCTTGAATAATACCTTTATCAAGGGTCCGATATCCTACTCGAATCATTGCAAAGTCAACACCTGATTCCTTTACCTTTTTCCAGTCAATAACCCCTTGCCATTTGGATACATCTATTCCGTAAGTTACCTGGTCTTTCCCCTTATCTTCCTTACCTATATTGCTAATGTCCATTGAAGCTCCAGAACTGCTATTGTTTTGAGGATCCCCTGCATCGTTAACAGGAGCTTTTTCAACTTCTATAATCTCATCTTCTGAATCATTGCTAGTCTCATCTGGCTGATTCTCAGTACTTGGGTCTGTCTCCTTATTGGAATTTGAAGGTTGTTGATCTTTTCCTTCATCTTCTTCTTTGTTTGTATCTGAGCTGTCTATCAATACATTTCCAGCTGCTGCTTCTTTCTCTAGACTTTTTGTGCTATCTTTCCTTATAAATGTGTTACCAATCATAGTACCTACTAGTACAATTAAAGTTATACACACAATTACAGTAACTATATTAATTATCTTAGGTTTATTTTCTTTTCCGAAAATTTTAAGCCTTTTTATTATCTCTTTCATAGATTTTGAGTTGGTAGCTCTTAGCCCTATTGGCCTTATCTACTACAAACTCCATTACACCACCTTCTAGTTTTAAATATCTAAAATAGCTTTTAAACACTATTAATAATATTATAGTAAAATGCTCCTGTAAAGTATAAAAACAATAAAAAAACGCTAATAGCAAGTTTGAAAATAGTAAACAGGGGCTAATTAATTACCACCTGTTAACAAACTGCATTATCGTCTAATTGTTTAAGTAAATCTTATCTAATTGTATAATGAAAAGTAAAAAGGCCAATTACAGGATTAACCATATAACTGACCTAATTAGTGACCCCAAGGGGATTTGAACCCCTGATACCGCCGTGAAAGGGCGGTGTCTTAACCACTTGACCATGGGGCCAACACTTGTCAGTACTTTTTGCACTGACAAATTTAATAATACTACATTATTTGATACTTGTCAACACCTTTCTACATTTTTTAAATGTTTTATTTTTTGCCTATTTTAATAAAGGTATAAATAATTTAGCTAATCCTAAGAATACTAAGAATCCTGAGACATCAGTTATTGCTGTTAAAAATATCGATGAAGCTAAAGCTGGATCAACACCTAGTGACTTTAAAATTACTGGAATTAAGAATCCAAAAACACTACCAATCACTAAACTTCCGGTCATTGCAAGTAATACAATAAGGCCTAAGTAGATGTTTCCATATCTTAAAAATATAATAAGTCCGCCTGTAGAACCTACTGCTAGTCCTGTAATTACTCCTATTAAAACTTGTTTTGACAATAACCTCCAGTCGTCTTTTATGTTTAGTTCTCCTAAAGTCAAAGCTCTAATTACTACAGATAACGACTGACTTCCAGAGTTACCTCCTAGTGCAGCTATAATTGGCATTATTGCGGCCAGTACAACCACTTGTGCAATTGTATCCTCGAAGTTTGCAATTACCATAGATCCCAAAAAGGCAGTTGCTAAATTAACAATTAGCCAAGGAAGTCTTTTTTTGACGGAATCTGCCAAGGGGCTGTGAACCCTCTCTTCCTTACTTACACCACCAAGACCAAGTAAGTCTTCCGTATGTTCTTCAACAATAACATCAATAATATCGTCAACAGTAATAATACCTAATAAAGCTTCCCTTCGGTTAATAACTGGAATAACCGTTAAGTCATATTTAGAAACTAGCTGGGTAACAATTTCTTGAGGCTCATCTGGATGAGTAGAAATAACATTATCATTCATAATATCAAACAATGTACTAACTTCATCAGCAGTGAGTATATCCCGTAAGCCAACTGTTCCAACTAATTTTTTTTCATTATTAAGTACAAATATTACATCTAAAACCTCCGTCATAGGCCCAATATGTTTTATCTTAATAATTGCTTCTTGAATGGACAACTCTCCTTTAAGTGCCAAATATTCAGTTGTCATAATACCCCCCGCGGTGTCACGAGCATATCCAAGAAGGTGTTCAATTTCGTTAGATTCACTTTTATTCATGTATCTTAATATGTCTTTTCTTAATTGAAAAGGAAGTTCTCCAATAATGTCTGTTATATCATCATTGGACATATATGAAAATATTTCGATAACTTCTGACATTTTAAAATGTTCAAGAATTCGCTTTTGTAGTGTTATTTCAGATTGTTCCATTACTTCTGCTAAGCCTTCTTTATCTATCATCTGACAAAAGACCAGAAGTAAGTCATTATCAATTCCTTCTAAGATTATAGCTATATCAATCGGATATAGTTCATCAAGAATTTCGTATAATAACCCTTTGTCTTTATCAATCAAACTATTAATAAATAAATCTTTCGTTTCCATACACTCCACCTTCCTTCATTTTGATTTAAATACTCTATTAGATGCTTCCTATCTATATAAAATGGCTAATATTTGATTTATAATACATATTTACAGTATATCACTTTTTAAGACAAAAATAAACGATTCACCTTTAATCAAGACTCTTTTTAAGCGAGCAATTAAGAGTAATTTCTTAATGAACAGTTAGAAACTATCAGCATAATATAGTATGATATGAAATCTAGAAAGTGTGATTAGTTTGAATTATAGATATAGAAATAACAAGAACTATCAGAATAATCAAAGACAAAGCAGTTTTAATAATGACATGGCAAATTATTACAGACAATTTCCAAGCTATACTGGAGAAAGCTTTTCCTATTATCCAAACTCCTTATCTTCTGTTGAAAGAAGACCTAATTATATGCCAATCTTTGAAGACTTAGGCCCTGAACCTTTTGTTATAAACATTGAAGAAGCAGCCGAAATTAATAATTACTTCAGGCAAGCAATTTGGACTGGTGAGCATTTACAAGTAACATTAATGAGCATTGAAGTGGGTAGTGATATAGGCTATGAAGTTCATCCTAATATTGATCAGTTCATTAGAATAGAAGACGGAGAAGGATTAGTGATTATGGGTGACTCTATGGATAATTTTGATTTTGAGGAACCTGTCTATGAAGATTATGCCCTTGTAATTCCTGCTGGAAAATGGCATAACCTAATTAATACTGGCAATGTACCAATAAAATTATACTCTATTTACGCTCCTGTTGCCCATCCCCATGGCACCATTCATCAAACAAAAGAAATTGCTATGGAAGAAGAAACTTAATATCCTGTTTTTATAGTAAGTTTAATTGTTTTTACAGTTTTACAATAAATTTAATTGTTATTAGAGTTTTATAGTAAAATGTATCTTACATTATCTTACAGAAAAATTTATCTTATACAAAAATTTCAGCGAAAAACCCGTGTTTTTATCTTGTAGCGAAAAATTTGTATAAGATAAATTTTATATAATGATTATAAATATAAAATCATCTGTTTTTATTTGCTAATTCGTCTAGACTGGCAAATGAATAGCCCATATCCTTCCACCTACCTAATAATTCATCTAGAACATTTGCATTAGTTTCAGATGTGCTATGGAGCAGAACCACTGCACCAGGATGGATTCTTCCAATTAATTTATCAAACGCTTCTTCCTTACTTGGTTGCTTATCAACATACCAGTCAACGTAGGCTAAACTCCAAAAAATTGTTGTATATCCAAGTTCATTGGCCATTTCAAGGTTTGCTTCACTATAAGTTCCCTTTGGTGGCCTATAATACTTTTTCATATCTTGATTTGTTACCTTTTTATATTCCATTTCTAGAGATTCAAGTTCTTTTTTAAATGCTTCTTTAGAAGAAATCTTTGACATATCAGGATGAGAGTAAGTATGATTGCCTACAATATGACCCTCCTCAACCATTCGTTTTACTAAATCCGGACTAGTTTCAATGTAATTTCCAACTAGGAAAAAACTTGCTGGGACATTATGTTTCTTTAAGGCATCTAAAATTATGGGTGTATATCCATTTTCATAACCTGCATCAAAGGTTAAATATATTATCTTTTCATCACAACTATCTATGAAATGAGCATTATATCTTTTAAGTTCATCTGCACTTGCATTACCCGTAGGTTTCTCTCCTTTTGTCCCAAAACCTAATCCCCAGTTCTCACTGTTTTTAAACAAACTGTTGTTTACAGATGCATTTGTTAATACAGCAATGCTTCCACCAAAAAAGTAACATGAAACTAAAAACAAAACTAATAATAATCCTTTTTTTCTTTTAATATCACTTAGTCTATCTTTAGAAAGTCCCCAAACCTTTTCTAGGCTACTAATAATCTTTTTCTTCATTTATTCCCTATTGCTCCAACTTACTATGATTACTCAATTATATTGAACAAACTTTAGAATAATGCATGGACTAAGATTTTATAATTTATCAAATATGAAAAACCATATTAAATCACATAGATAGTTATATTACATAGTTTAAGTCAAGCTTGTTAATTTAAAAAAGGACTGTTTCTGTATTTCAAGAAACAGTCCCCCTTATTTATGACAGAACTTTTGATAAAAATAACTTTAATCTTGAATGCTTAGGATTACCAAACAATTCTTCTGGAGAACCATCTTCAATAATGTTTCCTTCATCCATAAAACACACTCTTGTGGCAACTTCTTTTGCAAATCCCATTTCATGGGTTACAATTACCATTGTCATTCCTTCATCAGCCAATTGTTTGATAAGATCAAGAACCTCTCCTACCATTTCTGGATCTAGAGCTGATGTTGGCTCATCAAACAACATAACTTTAGGGTTCATTGCTAAAGCTCTCACAATTGCAATTCTTTGTTTTTGTCCACCTGACAAAGTTGATGGATAAGCTTTTGCCTTATCTTCTAAACCAATTCTTTCAAGAAGTCTGATAGCTTTTTCTTTAGCATCTTTTTTTATCTGTGCTTTACTTGTTTCTATACTCACAAGTTTCTTTTTATCTTTCCTAAATATATTAGTAAACTTAGTTACTAGGTTTTGAAATCTTTTCTTACGCAAATCACTAAGTCCCATATGCAGGGGAGCTAACATAATATTATCTATAACAGTTTTATTGTTAAACAAATTAAACTGCTGGAATACCATTCCCATATGCCTACGATGAATATTGATGTTTACTCTCATGTCTGCAATATCTACACCATTAAATATAATAGCTCCACTTGTTGGGTCTTCCATACAATTAAGACATCTTAGGAATGTACTCTTTCCACTTCCGGAAGGGCCTATAATAGCAACTTTCTCGCCTTCTTCAATAGTAATAGAGATATTTTTTAATACTTCAAGTTTTCCAAAATTTTTATTCAAATTAACTACTTCTATCACTTCTTTGTAGGCTCCTTTCCATCATTTTAATCATAAATGAAATTCCTAAAACTAACACTATATAAATTAATGCCATAACAATATATGGAACCATAAATTCATAATTACTAGAACCAATATAGTTAAATGCAACATAAATGTCAGTTGCACCAACAAAACTTACTACTGAAGTTTCTTTTATTAATGAAATAAATTCATTACCAAGAGTTGGTAGTATGTTCTTAATTGCCTGGGGAACAACTATTTTAACCATTGAAACATTATAACTGAGGCCTACCGCTCGCCCTGCTTCTAATTGACCAGGATCAACAGAGTTAATACCACCTCTCATAATCTCAGAAACATAAGCCCCACTATTAAGACCAAATACTATAACACATACATTAACTGGTGGCACATTAATTTCTAAAAGGGGCATGGCTACATAGTATGCTATTAGTAACTGTGCTACTATTGGGGTCCCTCTAAATAAACCTACATAGAACTTACATATTTTATTTAATACTCTTGGTAATAGTTTATATTTAGGATATACCTCTATGATGGCAATTATGGTACCAATAACGATTCCAATAATTAGACCAATTACAGCAATATAGGCAGTGTTTCTAAGTCCTTCTAAAACTTTTACATATCCGTTATTATTATAAAATATATCCCAAAAGATATCTATCTTCTTTAAAAAACTATCCATTTATGTTCCTCAACTTTTTTTGTTATAATTAGTTTAATGCATTCATAGCTTCTACAATTGCTTCTGCTGGTGCCTCGTCAATAATAACTATATCAACATTTCCATTAAT
>CAZOSE010000088.1:0-8253 GCA_964582385.1 uncultured Lachnospiraceae bacterium | reverse complement strand
TTTATCTATTTTTTCTAAACAAATATCAAAAGCTTGTTTAGTCTTCGCTTGATTTTTACTATTAATCTCATCATCTTCTTCAGTAGATGCCCTAATAACTGGTTTAAGAGGAGATACGATTTTATCCTCTTCTACATTTCTTGGCCCTAGTACAACATGTCCATATTCAACACCTCTTGAGGTTTCTACAATAACATTTTGTCCTTTTTCAATATCGTAACCAGCAGGATCAAAATAATATATCTTCCCAGCTTTTCTAAATCTAACTCCGATTACGTTAATCATTACTATTCTCCTTTATTGTAAATAACATAAGCTGTAACGTCGTTTCTAAACTAACGTTAGCATTAATCTTACTCTTTGTTTCTTCTATTATATCTAAAATATTCTGTATTCCTTCATAGCTAATAACTTTAGCTTGCTTAGAAATATAGCTACGTTCCTTCTTATAAAGCAGTACATTTGGATTCTTAGTCACTTTATACATAAGTACATCTCTATACCATAATAATATTAAGTCGAGGATGTTTAAAATATCACCCTTTTCCTTACCCAAATCCTTTACAGTCTCTATTATTTCATAATCCTCCATATTATCAATATCTTTTAATAAATGAAGAACCCTATCTCTAATCTCTATAAACTTTTCCGAAGATGCATAATTAATTGCCTTACCTACATTGCCTTGTGAAAAAACTGTACTTAAATCAGCCTGATAATCTGGAATTTGATATTCAGACATCAGATATTCTTTTATTAAATTACTATCAACTGCCTTAACTTGCAAAATCATACATCTAGATTGTATCGTATCTAACATTCTATTTGTATTATTAGAAAGTAAAATAATTATAGCATATTCTGGAGGTTCTTCTAAAGTTTTTAATAAAGCGTTTTGTGCTTGAGGAGTTAACATCTGGGCTTCATCAATAATATAAACCTTGTAAGTACTACTATAAGGTTTAATAATTATGTCATTATTAACTTGAACTCTGATATCTTCTACACCAATACTTGCCTTCTCATGGGTAACATAGACAATATCTGGATGATTATTACCTTTAATTTGTTTACATGAAGGGCAGATTCCACAAGAATCAATCTCTTCTAAATCATTATGAGGGTCTAAATTGTCGCATTGTAAGGCCATAGCAAAAGCATTAGCAAGGGTCATCTTTCCAGAATCATCCTCACCAGAAATAAGGTATGCATGGGAAATCTTTTTACTTTTAATTGAAAGCTTAAAATGCTTTATTATATCACTGTGTCCTACAATTTCTTTGAATCCAAACATGTAATACCCCCATCGCCTTTAGTACATTTATCCTTAAATTAACTTTGAAAACTAAAATAGAACACTTTAATTATAACATATCTCAAAAACATTATATAGACAAAATTAATGTAGTATTTTTAATCTTATTTAATTAATTTAATATCATTGGTAATATCCCTTATGCAGTTTTCAAGATTAAGGTTATTATATCTTTTATTAATATCTAATTTATCTAAGTTTTCTTTCTTGAAATCTTCTTCATCAGCTAGATATCTCCGGCACATTTCTGCATATCTTGGCTTTTCTTGATTCTTCTCCCTATCTAGAGCCCTTTGTAAGCGCACTCCATCATCTACCTCGATATAAATAGGATAAACTTTATCTTTACCATAATAACCTCTTATTTGTTCATAGGATTCTAATGTTCCTATTATAAGAGAATTATATCTACCTAAATCTATCTGTCCATCATTTACAGTAAAGTAACTCCACAATCCATGAATGGTATTATATTCTCTAATTTCAATTATTTTATTTTCTTCTTTTAATTCTTTTAATCTCTCATTAGAAACAAAGAAATACTCAACACCATCACGTTCCCCTGCTCTTATTGGTCTTGTAGTATAAATCACTATTTCGATTAAACCTAAGCTCTCTACTTTTAATAGTTCCTTGTATATTGTATCTTTTCCTGTAGCACTTTTGCCCATAAGCACAAATATTTTCGGCATAATAGGTTCCCTTTCTTATTAATTTGTTATTTAATTACCTTTATATTTTTCATTTCGTAGTCTTCTAGTCCTTGTACTGATAGTCCTAGGTCTTTACATCTTTGTAACTGAATTATGTGGCTGTTTGTAATTCTCTCTCCAGGCACTAATATTGGAATCCCTGGAGGATAGAGATAGATATATTCCCCTATTATTCTTCCACCGCTTTTTTCAAATGGTACTTCTTCCAATTTGGAGTTTTTAGCTTCAAAAGATGTCATAACCATTTCTACATCCCTATATAGATCATTCAAATCAAACTCAAAAGCTTTAGCGGTTCTTTTAATATCTTCCCTGTTTTCCTTTTCAATACCCCTATCTATTTCCAGTAGTGCATCAGCTAATCTATCAAATCCTAAATCTGTATCACATATACTCGTCATTGCAATAATATAATCTTTTGAGGCCATTTCCACTTGTATTTTATACTCTCCTAATAAAAGATTATAAAGGCTTGCACCTGTTATGTTGGTATTTTGAACAGATACCACTATTTTAGAAGGATCAAACTCAAAAAAGGTATTACTAGAATTCTCCTTACTTATAACTTTAAGGCTTTTTAAAGCTTTTAATCTATTATAAAACTTCTCAAGCCTTTGGACATATTTTTCGAATAATTCATTTCCCTGTTTGGCTAACAAATCAATACACTTATCTATACCTGCCATCAGTATGTATGATGGGCTTGTACTTTGGTAAATTGATAAGTATTCTTTTACCTTTTCATAGTCCACCAGGTTATTATTAACATGGATTAATCCTGTTTGTGTAAATGAAGGTAGGGTCTTATGAAGGCTGTGTACAACAATGTCTGCCCCTAATTCTATACTATTTTTAGGAAAATACTCATGAAATCCTAAATGTGCTCCATGGGCCTCATCCACTAAAAGGGGAATATTGTACTGATCAGCTATATCACTAATTCCTTTAATATCAGAAACTATCCCTTCGTATGTTGGAGAAGTAATGATAATTAGCTTTATATCACTATGTTCTATCAACATATTTTTGATATCTTTAGGAAGAATTCCACAATCTATGCCGTATTCACTCTCTATTTGTGAATAGATATAAAGGGGACTTAGTTCATTCAAGTAAATAGCATTATAAACAGACTTATGACAATTCCTAGTCATAAGTACCTTGTCACCTTTGTCTACACAGGCTGATATCCCACTTAGGATACCTGCACTACTTCCCCCTACAAGGAAGTTAGAATGCTTAGAATTATAAAGTGATGATGCCCTTTCCATAGCTTCTTTTAATATTCCTTCTGAATGAAATAAATTGTCAAAACCATCTATTTCAGTAATATCTATAGAATAGGGATCGAGACTTGTAATAATCTGATTATTTCTCTTATGACCAGGCATATGCATAGGGTATATATCTGTTTTGTTATAGTCTATTAATTTATCATATATTATCAATGTTAATACCTTTCTATATAAAACAAAAAGTTTATTTACTATATTACATAACTTATTCTACATAATAAATGAAATTTATACAACAAAAAACCCCATCCACCAAAGTATTAACTTGGGGTTGGGGCAATTTTAATGTATTGTTAAGTTTTATCTTGCTCTTGCGCTCTTTACTTCATATCCTAATGCTGTAATTGCATTTTCAATATCTTCTGTTGATACCTTATCTTCATCAAAATCAAGCTTTACTTTACTTGAGTTAAAAAGTACTTTAACACTTTCCTTTTCTACTCCGTCTAATCCTTTTACTGCATTATCTATTTTTTGTACACATGATGGACATGTTAATGTATCTAATTGAACTACTGCTTTCTTCATAATAATCTCTCCTTTTATTATTCAAAACTTTCTATTTATTTTTGTCTTAATTATATTATAACCTATCTTCACTTATAATAAATTGATTTAAATCAATTTTATGATTTTTCTTTTATTCATTATTTATTATTAATTCAACTTATATTAAACAAAATGAAATTATTTTAATTTATAATATAGTAATCTCATACCATTAAATATTACTACTAATATACTTGCTTGGTGAACTAACATACCTATTGACATACTCATCCATTCACTAAAGAATACACTTGCAAGTAAAACTAGTACTACACCTACTGCTATAACAATATTTTGCATCATATTTGAAGCTGTAGCTTTTGCTAATCCTAGGGCATGAGGCAGGCGGCTAAAGTCTGAATTCATTAATACTACGTCTGAAGTTTCTATAGCTACGTCAGTACCACTTCCCATGGCGATTCCTATTTCTGCTAGAGCTAGTGATGGACTGTCGTTAACACCATCTCCAACGAATGCCACTATTTGGCCTTTTTCTTGTAATTCTTTAATATATGCCGATTTATCTTCTGGTAGCATATGTCCGTGTGCTTCTGTAAGTCCAAGTTCTTTTGAAACTACGTCAACTGTTCCTTGGTTATCTCCTGATAATACTACTAGGTTCTTAACACCTTGATCTTTTAATTTTTGCAAATGTTCTTTTACATTAGGTCTTATTTGATCTCTAATACCCATTAATATTTTTAGTTCACCATCTACTGCTGTGATAACTAGGGAGTTTCCTTTTTGCTCAAGATTCTTAATATCATTACGAGCTTTGTCACTAATATTAACATTTTCCCTTTCCATTAGGGCAACATTACCAACTGCTACTCTATGACCATCTACATCTGCTACTATTCCTCCACCCTTTACAACATCAGTGTTTTCAACAGTATATGCCTTTGTCTCTCCAACATAATCTACAACTGCTTTAGCAAGTGGGTGATCTGATTCTTTTTCAACACTTGATACATACGCAAGTATGTTGGCTAGGTCATTATCATCTGTATAAGTTTCAGTATCTGCTACTTCAGGGTTACCTATTGTTAAAGTTCCTGTTTTATCAAAAACTATTGTATCAACTCTACTAAAGTCTTGAATTACTTCACTACCTTTTAGTAGCACACCATTTTTTGCTCCATTACCAAGGCCTGCAACGTTTGAAACTGGTACACCTATTACTAATGCTCCTGGGCAACCTAGAACTAAGATTGTAATTGCAAGTTCAAGATCTTTAAATATAAAGTATACAACAATCCCTAGTACTAAAACTGCAGGTGTATACCATTTTGAAAATCTATCAATAAAACGCTCAGCTTCTGATTTTGAATCTTGTGCTTCTTCAACCAACTCAATTATTTTACCAAAGGTTGTGTCTTCACCAACACGGTCAGCTCTAATTTGAATAGTTCCATTTTCTAATATAGTTCCAGCATATACCCCTGAATCCACTTCTTTAGTTACAGGTAGAGATTCTCCTGTAATACTTGCTTCATTAATATTTCCTTGACCAACTAAAACTGTTCCATCAACTGGTACCTTTGCACCGGTTTTAACAAGTAGAATATCTCCTTCATCTACATCCCATATATCAACTTCCTCAAATTCCCCGTTATCCATTTGCTTAAAGGCAGTGTCTGGTGCCATTTCTGTTAACTCTTTAATAGCTGAACGAGTCTTATTTAGTGTTCTTTGCTCTAGAAATGCTCCAAATAGGAATAGGAATGTAACAACTGCTGCTTCTTCATATACACCTATATAAAAGGCTCCAATAACTGCGATTGTAACTAACAAATCTATACTTATTACTTTTACCCTAACTGCTTGGTATGCTTGAATTACTATTGGTAAAAACCCTATAACACCTGTTATAAAAAATGCTACATCTGTAATGCCTGTGTTCTTTAATACAAATCTGCTAAAATAACCAATTACAAGTAATATTGCACTTATTAATGTGATTTCATTTTTCTTACTTAAAATAAATCTCTGCATTATACTCTCCTCCAATTTCTTATTATATATTTCTGTTTATTTTATTTTCATTTATTAATTTTCTTTTATTTCTTTTCTTTATTTTAATTAATTTTAATTTTTATATTTTCATTTTTATTTATTCTAGATTTAATATCTTCTGTTCATATTCATTATATATAAACATTCTAAGAATCTATAGTTTTTAGCTTTTAGATTCTTAGAATGGAGTTTTCTACTAAGTACTTTATAGAATCTATTTAAAATCTCCAGAAGGTGCTTTGATACTTCTCCTCCTGGAGATTTTTATTCAATTATCTTAAAGCTTATAAATATTTCTTATGCTTGATAGGATTTGTCTAACTCTTCTAACATATTGTAAACTGCCTCGTATGTTTCACAAACATCAATTGGCACATTGTAGTTATCTGTAATTGCACGTAGCTTGTTAAACTCTTCATCTAGCTTAGGTTTTTGGGAACCAGCATCAGCAACTTTAGCGGATAAACTATCAAATACTTCGTGAACATCATGGAATTCTGGATGGCTACCTCCATGTACACGTGATACTACCGGTACATATTGTTGTAATAATTCTAAATGTTTTCCTTTTACTTCATCAAATGATAATTTGTTTGACATATTATTTCCCTCTTTCTTTTATTTTAATTCTTGTATTTGTTTTTGATTCTAAGTTAATTATAACAAGTATTCTAAGCCAGGTAATTGACCTTAATCAAGTTTTTGACTTTTTTCTAGTATTTAGCTTATTTACATTGTTTATAAGGGCTTATTATGCTAAACTTAAGCTAATATAAATGACTTACATTTAATACTTATTATTCAATATTATATTTTTAATATACATATTAAGTAATATGGTGTCCTAGTTAATGTAACTTGTTTAAACAGCACGTCGAAACTTTTGTATTGTAAAGGAGAATGAATATGAATAGTAATAATAAGACTTTTTCAGTTTCGTTACCTAAGAATCCGGCTATTAGTATGAATGTAGTTCCTGGTCACTTTACAACAAATCATTTTCATCTTTCTCATTACCTTGATTTAGACAATTTGAAGACAAACTCAACCCTAGCTAAAAAGGTTGCTAAAGAATTTGCTTTACCTTATTTAGCCTCAACACTCATTGATACTATTGTGTGTATGGAAGGTACAGAACTTATTGGTGCCTATTTAGCCGAAGAACTTACACAAAAAGGAACATCAGCAATTAATAGTGGAGAAGACATCTATGTTTTAAAACCTATGAGTAATGTTAATAGACAATTTACATTCCAAAGTAATTTACAGGGTTTAATTACTGACCACCGTGTACTATTGTTAGTTTCGTCAATATCTAGTGGTACAACACTTAGAACCGCATTAGAATTACTCAATTATTATGGAGCTAACCTCGTTGGAATATCTGCCCTATATAACTCACATCGTGATGACCTAGATATAAACAGTGAAATAAACTACTTGTTTACACAAAAAGATATCCCTGGATATAGTATGTATAGGATTAAGGATTGTGACCTTTGTAAAGCCGGCCGTAAATTAGATGCAATTATTATACAAGGTGGATATACAAGTTTATAAGGAAAGTTTTAAATAGTACCTTAGACTTGGTTGTTATTTCAGGTATTTTAATTACTCTAATCGGATAATATATTTATATAAGAATAGATAAAACAAAAGAAGCCATCTTACTTAAATCCCATGCATTTGGGTTCAAGTAAGATGGCTTCTTTTATCTATAGGTAGTAGTATAATTTAATCGTCAGACAAATTATACTGCATTACTTGTCTTTTTCTTGCTAGTTCATCATTATCAAGATACTCGTCATAAGTTGTCATTTTATCAATTAGTCCATTAGGTGTTAGCTCCATAATTCTATTAGCAATTGTTTGAACAAATTGATGATCTTGGGAAGTAAATAAGGCAACTCCTGGAAACTTTATCAATCCATTATTAAGGGCTGTTATTGATTCCATATCTAAATGGTTTGTTGGTTCATCTAAAAGCAAAACATTAGCCCCTATAAGCATCATTTTAGAAAGCATAACTCTTACCTTTTCACCACCTGATAAAACTTTTACCTTCTTAACCCCTTCTTCTCCTGCAAAAAGCATTCGACCGAGGAATCCACGTACATAAGACACCTCTTTTTCAGGTGAAAATGGCATTAACCAATCTACAATAATATCATCTACATCAAAATATTCTGTATTATCTTTTGGAAAATATCCTTGGGTTGTAGTTACTCCCCATTTATAAGACCCCTCATCAGCTTCAATCTCTCCAGCTAATATCTTAAATAAAGTTGTTGTTGCCATTTCATTTGGACCGACAAAAGCAACCTTATCTTCTCTATTTATAATAAACGAAATATTATCTAATACT
>CAZOSE010000087.1:0-8281 GCA_964582385.1 uncultured Lachnospiraceae bacterium | reverse complement strand
TTCTTTCACTTGGAAGTTCTTCAACTATTTGGTCTGTTTCTTTCCATACATCAATAATCATTCTATCAGCATCAACTTGTATGTACATTAATTCTGCAAGTTTATAGATATTGTGAGTTCCAAATACAATATCAACAAAAGGGTAACTCTTCTTTATTTTTGCTACAATTGTAGGCTCTTGCATCATACAGCCACAAATTGCAATAATCATATTAGGATTCTTTTCTTTAAGTTTACCCAAATATCCTAGACGCCCATAAACTTTTAAGTTTGCATTCTCTCTAACGGTACATGTATTGTATATTACAAAATCAGCTTCTTCACTATCAATAGCAACATAACCAATCTTTTCTAATACTCCTGCAAGCTTTTCTGAGTCTTTAGCATTCATTTGGCAACCAAAGGTTTGAATACTATAAGTTAAGGGTCTATCTATATCTTTAATTATTTTCTTTATGTGTTTATTTAAAACTGCCATGAAATAATATTGTCTATATGGCTCTTTATCAGGTGCTTCTATAAAAATATTATCATTTATAAGATTCTTGTTTCCTACTTTTTCTTGTGTTTCCATAAAACCTCCAAATGTATATATAAACTTATTCATTAATTAAGAATATAAAGGCTTTTGATAGGCAAATATCCTTTATATTTGTTATCTAATCTGTCCATTACCTAGTATAACGTATTTTGTAGTTGTAAGAGCTTTAAGTCCCATAGGCCCTCTAGCATGCAACTTTTGCGTACTAATACCAATTTCTGCACCTAGGCCAAACTCTGACCCATCTGTAAATCTAGTTGATGCATTTACATATACAGCTGCTGCATCTACTTCATTTAAAAACTTAAGAGCATTATTATAATTATCAGTTATTATTGATTCTGAGTGTTTAGTATTGTAGTCGTTAACATGAGATATGCCATCCTCAAGAGAGTCAACTGTTTTAAGAGAAACTATTCTATCTAAATACTCAATAGCATAATCTTCTTCACTTGCTTTATTAATACCTGGTGAAATACTTCTTGATAACTCATCACCGCGGATTTCAACATTTTCTTTCTTTAATCTATCAAATAATAATGGAATAAAATCTTTTGCAATATCCTTATGAACTACTAAAGATTCACAGGCATTACAAACCCCTAGTCTTTGGGTCTTAGCATTAACTATTATATCAAGAGCCATATCATAATCAGCATATTTGTCAACATAAACGTGACAATTACCAGTTCCTGTTTGTATTACTGGAATAGTGGAGTTTTCAATCACCGATTTAATTAAACCTGCCCCACCTCTAGGAATTAACACGTCGATATAGTCATTAAGTTTCATCATTTCGTTAACGACTTGTCTATCAGTATTTTCTATTAGTTGAATACTGTACTCTGGCAAGCCTTCAAGGATAAGTGCTTCTCTAATAATCCTAGTAATAACTTTGTTAGAATTTATTGCATCACTACCACCTCGTAAAATCACTGCATTACCTGATTTGAAACATAGGGCAAATGCATCAGCAGATACATTAGGTCTTGATTCATAAATAATTCCAAGCACACCAATAGGAACTCTTCTTTGGCCAATTTGTAAACCATTTGGACGTGTATTCATTGATGTTATTTCACCAATAGGATCATCTAAGGCGGCTACATCTAACAATCCTTGTGCCATACCTAGAATTCGTACATGATTTAGGGTGAGTCTATCAATTAAAGCATCCGTCATCCCATTGTCTCGTCCATTTGATACATCTATCTTATTATCTTCAATAATTTCATCTTCTCGTTCAAGTATTAGCTGGGCAGCCCTTCTAAGTCCGTCATTTTTCTTTTCTTGCCCCAAGGTATTTAGCACTCTTGATGCTTGCCTAGCCTTTTTGCCTAAATCTATTAAATAATCCATAAAACCATCCTTCCTGAAAGTCTTGCTGGTGTATTCCTAGAACAATTAATTTACCAGTCTTTTTTCAGTTATAATTCCATCTAGAGTCACATCATAATTATCTGCAGGGATTGTCTCTATTATTTGAAAGTCAAAGGCTAAAGCTATCTTATGAAAATTAATATCCTTATATTTATTAAAATACTTATCATAATAGCCTCTGCCGTAACCAATTCTGTTTTTATTAAGATCAAAGGCAAGCCCTGGCACTAGGAATAGGTCACCCTCTTCTGGAATAGCTATATTAGAATTAGCTGTATTTTTTGGTTCCAAAATCCCTTTAATACCAGTATCTAATTCATCTAAAGATTCTATAT
Source organism: uncultured Lachnospiraceae bacterium (assembly GCA_964582385.1). Lineage (GTDB taxonomy): Bacteria > Bacillota > Clostridia > Lachnospirales > Lachnospiraceae > JAAYRG01. Next base: position 6,025 of record CAZOSE010000087.1, on the reverse strand, counting down.
AGTAAAAGACCATTTGGTTATCTACTATTTTAGGAACAGCAATTTTCTTTCTTGTAAATGTATCCTTTAATAAGTTCTTAGTAACTACCTCTTGGTTAAATGAAACGTAGGAAAAAATCTTTTTTGAATTTTTGTATTCATCACTGGTAATTAACTCTTTTATAATTATTTTACTATTGTTTTCGATTTCAAGTGGTGATAGTTTTGACTTCTTTTCCTTAATACTTTTTCTTATTTCTTTCTTACTAATCACTTTGACTTACCCTTCTTAGAGAGGTCTGTTATTGAACCATCTTTTTCAACAATAGATATGTTTTCTAGTTGACCTCTTAGGTTTTTCCTAACTGATTTGATATATTCTTTTCTTAATAACGCTTGTTCATTCTTTTCAGATTCAGTTAATCCTTCACTTTTTGATTTTCTATATAGTTCATTAATTCTATCTAAATTCAATCCATTATTATCCATTATATATCCTTTCTATCAACATCTATACTGGGGCGTTTTTATATAATCTAATAAAACGAAGTCTTTTATCTTATGTGCTGTAAATAGGGTACCTACATTTTCACCTTGGAAAATCTTTTCAATTATCTTAACATTATGTCCATTTGCAATTATCATATCTGCCCCTGAATCTGTAGCAATCTTAGCAGCAGAGATCTTTGTAGCCATGCCTCCTGTACCCAGAGACCCATTAGAATCTTTACACATATCTTCTAGTTTCTCATCTATTATATCAACATACTCTACAAACTTAGCATCCTTATTGACATTAGGATCATCAGTAAATAGTCCATCTATATCTGATAAGAGTATAAGCAAGTCAGCATCTATTAAGGCTGTAACAATAGCTGATAAGGTATCATTATCACCAAATTCAATTTCATCAGTAGATACAGTATCATTCTCATTAACTACTGGGATAACATTCATTTCAAAGAGTTTTTCAAAGGTATTAAGGGCATTTTCCCTACTAATAGGATTAATCATAGTATCTTTAGTCATTAGTACCTGGGCTGAAATCTGATTATATTCAGCAAAAAACTTTTGATATATCATAATTAGTCTTGCTTGGCCAACAGCTGCACAGGCCTGACTTAAGGCTTTATCTTCAGGTCTTTTGGCAATATTAAAGGCCTGTCTACCAACAGCAATTGATCCAGAAGATACTAGAACAACATCTTTACCCATGTTTCTAAGATCAGTTAAAATCCTAACTAGTCTTTCCATTTTAACAAGGTTAATTTTGCCTGTTTCCCTGTGGGTTAAGGAGCTAGAACCAATCTTTATAACTATTCTTTTTTTATCTTTAAAAGTTTTTCTATGTCTTTCCATTACTATCCTTCCTGCCTATAAAGAACTACCCGCTATGTAACCACTAGACCATGCCCATTGCAGGTTATATCCTCCACAGGTTCCATCAACATCAAGTATTTCTCCAGTAAAATACAAATCTTCTACAATTTTTGACCCCATTGTATCACTAGAGACTTGCCTTGTATCTACCCCGCCAACAGTTACTTGGGCTTGGTCAAATGTATTGGTTTCATTTATTTTAACATCAAAGATTTTTATCATATTTGTAAGTCTAATTAACCCAGCTTTATCTAACTTACTACAGTCCATATCTTTAGAAATATTAAGTCTATGAAGTATGGAAAGAGTTAATTTATTGTTAAGTAATCCATAAAAGAGTTCTTCCATGCTTTTATATGAATTAAGGCTAATCCTACTTTCTAACAAATCCATACTTGCTTTCCAATCAAACTCAGGTAATAAGTCAATCTTTAATATAACTTTCTTAGACTCATCTAGTGCTTTAGAAGCAAATCTACTGACTTGAAGTATAGGTATTCCTGAAACTCCATACTTTGTAAATTGTAGTTCGCCCCTTTCACTCGTCTTTAGTTTATCATTAATATAAACCTCTATATATGCATCTGTTCTAACACCTGCTAATATTTTGAAGAAATTATCCCTAGATTTTAATTGTACAAGGCCAGGTAAGGGGTTTATAAGATTGTGTCCTAGCATCCTTGCTAAGTCTAATCCACTCCCATCAGAGCCTAAGCTTGAAGAAGCAAGACCACCACTGGCCAGTACAAGCTTTCTAGACTTAAAATCTCCCTGATTGGTATTTATTATAAAGTGATTATTAAGTCTATTAATATGGTCAACCTTAATATTACTATTTATCTTAACACCTAAATGTAGGGCTTCTAGCTCTAATACATCACGTATAGAACTTGCCTGCAAAGAATTGGGGTAAATATATCCTTTTATCTGTTTTGGATAAATCCCTAAATCCATGAAAAAATCAATAGTTTCTTCATAAGAGAATTTGTTAAGTACTTTTTCAACAAACTCTATATTATCACTACGAAAACAAGATATATCCATATAGGAGTTTGTATAATTACATCTTCCATTGCCAGTCGCTAGAATCTTCTTGCCTACTACATCTTTATGTTCAAGGACAGTTACATCCACACCACGCCTAGCGGCAACAATACTAGTCATAAGCCCAGAAGCTCCACCACCAACTATAATTAGTTCTTTCAAAAAAACACTCCCTATTTAATGAAAATATAATAAGTCTATTTTATCAGAACACAACAATAATTCAAGTCAAATGTCATAGGCAATAATAGGTGGTGATAGCTACTAATATAAAATTAGTAAATATCACCACCTATTATTCTTTGATATTTGTGTTTTTATAATATAAATCATACAGTAACTAACTCGTATAATTCTCTAATACTGCATATAATTCATCTATATCTTTAATATAATAACCTTCTTCAAGTTCAGTCTTTTCCTCATTGCTTAAACGGTCCGTTGACAAGTTGGTATAATCATATACAGTTTTTTGATCTGAATAAAACACTACAATCACATCATCTATAGTTTTAATATAGAACTGGTACTCAACTAAGTCTGGATTATATGTTTTTCTAATAAGTATTTCTTGATCAGAAAACAATAGTAGTTCATAAGAGCTAAGGCCATCTTTAAACTCATTCCAAGGCAAGTCCTTCATATAATTATCTAAATAGTCTACTACTTCTTCTCTGTTTAATCCAACTAGGTAACTAGGAACTTTTAGCTCCTCTTCCAACTTTTCATCCTTAACCACATTATAAGTTTGTAGAATATATTTTGTTGTAGGAAGTACTATAATTTCATCTATATTATCTACTGCCTGTCCCTTATCGATAAAACTAGGGTCTATATCATTGTCACCAGGATTTGACTTAGAAGTATTTTTGTTATTATCTAAGCTATTACTAGTATTATCTGCTAGTTCATCTTGAACTAGTATTAATCCTTTATCTTCTAATGACATAAGTAATTCTTTATTTCTTTCTTCAGCAGTTCTGTTAAAGTCTTCCAAAGCCTTTTGATAACTAAAATAGTACCCAGCTGTAAACAAAAGGGATAAAGAAAGAAAACTAACGAAATAGACTAATATCTTTTTGCTGTCCACAAAATCACTCCTTTGATATTAGTATTCGCTAGTTTTTTACCTTTATACAATCACCTTGTTAATATTTTCTATGTTTATTAGACTAAACGAAGTTTTCTCGCTATTTTGATTAAAAACCTACCTTTTGGAAGTTGGTATAGCTCATCCTCTGTAATACCTTTAAATAGCAATAATAAAGCAAAATATACCATTACAGCTACAAATAATGATATCATAGTGCTTATAGAATTCATACTTGTAATAATATAAGTTCCTTTATATACAAGCCAGGTAGCAATACCCATAATTATCGAACTAATTAGGGGGATGATAAAGGTCTTTCTTAATTCTTGATGGTAATCTAATAACTTCTTAATATATATCCAGTTAATAACACAAACGATAAGAGGAAATATAATGTTACTAACTACTAGTGCATATATTCCAATTTTCCCATATTCAAGCAAAACATATAAAAGAATAGTATGGATAATCAAAGCTATAGTAGAATGTATAACCGGTCTGTGCATTTTATCTAGCCCTTGAAGTACACCGTTTGTAATAGTTGAATAAGTAAAAAACACAATAGCTACCGAGCCAATTTGCAACATCCTTGCCGGCAGTTCCCTTGAATCCTGAAACAACAACTGTAAAATAGGAGAAGCTAGAACTGTTAATCCAGCGGCTGATGGAAAAGCAATCATCATATTGCTCTTTATTCCTAAATTTATTTTCTTTTTAACTTCCATCATCATTCCATTGGTTTTAGATATTACAATACTTGGTACTATTGCTGTTGCCATGGCTGTAGCAACAGAAACAGGTAGCTTTGTTAATAAATTAAACTTGTTACTATAAATACCTAGTAAGGCATTTCTTTCGGCTTCGCTATGGCCCTGATTAGTCATAACATGTTGAAAAACCGAAGTATCTATTATCCCACTTAACTGGTAGACAGTCTGGCTTAAAATAACTGGAATTACAGTAATTGCAAGCATTTTCATAATTAATGAATATGTATCAATATGAGTTGTGGGGTCGTTATCAACCTTTCTTTTTATATAATTCCAATTAAGAATAAAAACAAAGGCTAAAAAGGCCAGTGCAGCTACCGCACCTAGCAAGGTCCCCAGTGTTGCTCCAGCTGCTCCATAGGCAGCAGAATCAATAGACAAACTGAATTGTCTCATCAAGTAGTATGATGCAACAAGAGTTACTGCCGCATTAATAATTTGTTCAATTACTTGGGAAATAGAAGTTTGAACCATAGAACTATTTCCTTGGAAAAATCCTCTTAGAACTCCCATAATTGAAAAAATAAATATTGTTGGAGATAAAACTCTAAGGGGTATTGCTGTTCTTGGAGATTTTAAAACACTTATAGCAAAAAAGTCTGCCCCAAAAAATACAATTAAAGATGCAATTAAACCAATAATAGCTCCTGCAAATAATGCCACAACAAAAATTCTAAATGAATTTTTGTACTGTTTAGTAATAATTCTAGATGCAACAAGTTTAGATACTGCTAAAGGTAAACTATAGGAAGAAATTAATAATGCAATATTATATATTAAATAAGCACTTGAGTAATACCCCATTCCTTCGTCGCCAATAATATTGTTTAATGGAATCCTATATAATAATCCTATAAATCGTACAAGAATAGATGCAAATGCTAGTAATCCTCCTTGTACTAGAAAATTATTACTTGATCTTTTAGTTGCCATAAATTCCTCCTAGGTACCTTATATGTGTATAGCTTATGTAAAGTAAATTATTCAAAGATAATATCTGTTTGTCTATTAGCTGGAAATACTCCAACGTAAGTTTTTCCTGAGTTCATTTCTAGTATCTTGCCATCTTGACCATAATAAACCATAGTTCTACTTGCTTCATTTTTATCCCAAGTAATAGGAATAGCTTTTCCCATACTTATATAATATCCTGTGCCACTGGCCTGTCTAAATGAAAAGCTTCTTGTTTCATCTATTGAAAACCCATCAACAAGTTGAACTATTATATTTTTAAAAGCAAGCTGTTCTCCAGTATTAGCATCTATATGTTTGTCTTTATATTGAAACCTTTTATAAAGCTTATCTTCTGTATCATATGTAAAATAAGGAGATTGATAACTAGAATAATTCAAACTTACTTTGTCTACAACTTCCTCACTATCCAAATCGAATTCTTCACTTGCAAATGTAAAATGATTGTTTAAACTCTCATCATACTCTGTGTCGTATTTCTTTTGCTCTGTACCTTTAACAATTCCTTCTTTACTTGCAAAAGCATTGTGGGGTGCTACAAGTGATGAATCACGGTAAAACACTGTTGATCCTTCTACTTTTAAACCACTAAGCTGATTTAAACCAAGCTCACTTATCTTTTCTGTACAATAGGCTGACTCACCAAAACTAACAAATATAGCATTATACTCATCTGCTATGCTAGCAAAATATTGTCTACCACTTCTAATTGAACCAATTCTATCTGCATTGAAATCTTCAAAAACACCCATTAATCTTGTTATTCCACCTTCAACTAAGGCTTCAT
>CAZOSE010000086.1:0-8295 GCA_964582385.1 uncultured Lachnospiraceae bacterium | reverse complement strand
GCAGCCACTTCTTCACTCTTGCTTTTCCTCTTGTTTTTATTGAAAAAAAACATTGCATCGCTCCTTTTATTTGTTAAAATCTTTTTGGTTAAACGTTTAACTATATATTAATATATATCATCATATTTGTCAATAATCAATATTATATTTTTTATTTTATATATATAATTACATATTAAAATACTAAAGACAAGGCAATAGGGCATGATGAGTACTCAATGCGTTCCTTTTAAAAAATACAAAAAAGGATATAGCTATTTGCAAACATTATATTTTTAATGTTTACAAATAGCTATATCCTTTTTATGTGGGTTGCAAAAGCATAAGGAACATTATCAAAGTTTTCCTAATCTAGCTCCTATTATTGGGTTAAAGTCTTCTTAGCACCACTGCGTCCCTTTCTCCATAGGCTAGGTGAAAACAACATAAGGATTGGGAATATCTCTAGTCGTCCAAGTAGCATATCTAAAGATAATATAGTCTTTGAAAAAGCTGAAAACTCACTAAAGTTTCCCTTAGGTCCAACCATAGCAAATCCGGGACCAACATTATTAAAACAAGTAGTAACAGCTGAAATAGTCGTTTCTAAATCAAAATTGTCAATACTAACTAGTAAGATTGATATTAAATAAATAATAAAATAAACGGAAATATATATATGAACAGCTGCTAATGTATTTGTGTTTACTGCTTTCTTTTCAAAGCGCACTGTCCCCATATATCTTGGATGAATCAATCTTTTCATATGTTGTATTATCGACTTAAAGACAATCGATAATCTAGATATCTTTATACCTCCCCCTGTAGAACCAGCGCAAGCACCAATAAACATCAATAGGAATAAGACTGATTTTGAAAAACTAGGCCATATATCAAAATCAGTATTTGCAAAACCTGTAGTAGTTATAATTGAAGCTACTTGAAAAGAAGAATATCTTAAAGACTGAAAGAAATTATCAAAATTAGGCAATATATTTATTGCAATCAAAATTGCAGAAACTCCTATTATACTTAAGTATTTTCTAAGCTCTTCACTTTTTAAGGCAGTAATTATATTCCCATTAAGCATTAGGTAATATAAGTTAAAGTTAACTCCAAACAAGACCATGAAAATAGTTATAACTATATCTATGTATGCATTATTGTAATGAGCTATACTTGTTGCTTTGATTCCAAATCCACCAGTACCTGCAGTACCAAAGGCATGTACTAAACTATCAAATATGGGCATTCCTCCTACTATCAAAAGTAATGTGAGAATTATAGTTAATCCAATATATATTTGATAAAGAATTTTGGCTGATTTTTGGATTTTGGGAACTAGCTTATCTACAGTTGGTCCTGGAACTTCTGCCTTCATTATATACATGGATCTTCCACCAGCTAATGGAGCAATGGCTAAAATAAATACCAAAACTCCCATACCACCAATCCAATGGGTAAAGCTTCGCCAAAACAATAAACTATTAGGCATATTTTCAATTTGTACTGCAACACTAGAGCCTGTTGTTGTAAAACCAGAAACTGTCTCAAATACAGCATCGATGTAATTAGAAATTTCACCGCTTATTGCATATGGTAAGGCTCCAAACAAAGATAATACAATCCAAGAAAGAGCAACTATAACTAGGCCTTCCTTAGCATATATAACTTGATTTTTCGGTTTCTTATAAGATATCATATAGCCAAAAACAAATAGGACAAATATAGTAATTAACAAAGCTATTATTGTATCATCACCATAATATACAGCAACACTCAAAGGTAGCAAGAGTAAAGCCCCTTCTAGTCTCATTATAAAACCTAAAATATAAAAAATCATTTTCAAATTCATTTGAATTGCTCCATCTTTTCAAGTATTTAATATATAAAGATAATAACAAAAATTCTTTGTAATTAAAACAGCCTTTTATTTATGACGTATAATTTCTAGCTACTACTTTATCATTAATAGTTTTTAACTACAATTTCTTATCATTAATAATTTCTTGCAACTATTTCTAGTAACTATTTCTTATCATTATTAGCCTTAGCATCCTCTTTTACCTCATGATTAATAGCATCACCATAATTCATGTGTTTGAAGGTCTTATTTATTCTAAGTTTGTTTCTGATTCTTCTTAAAACTAATAATACAACAACTATTATTATAAGCCAAATCATTAGATAAGGAAGGCTAACAACTAACCAAACAATAAAATCAGCAAAATTAGCTTTAAAATTATAAAAGGATTCCTTTGTTCCGCGAGCAATTCTATCTCCTATGGATTCTTCAGAATCTATACCAACACTCATTAACCTAACTTCTTGAATATTCATAGTGATAGTAGAAAAATCGACTTGGTTATCTATTGTTCGTACTTGAGTTTTTAAACTTTGAAGTTCATATCTTACACTAGTAAGCCTAGATTCAAGGGATATTATTACCTCGATGTCCTGGGCCTTTTCTAAGAGTGAAAGCAGTCTTTCTTGTTCAATTTCCAAAGCCTCAGTACGGCTTTCTAAATCAACATATTGTAAAGTAACATTGTCTACATTTTCTGCCTTTTCAGTTATATTTGCAACGTTACCCAAATTACTAACAAATCCATCTACAGTTTCTTTTGGGATTCTTGCTATTATAGTTCCGTATCTTAGGTTATTACTATTATAATGTCTTCCTGTTAACCTTGATGTTTCAACATAACCTCCAAGTTCATTAATCTGAGTTTCTACGGACTTAATAAGATCGTCAAAAGCCTGGGTTTCAAGACTTAAATTGATTTTACGTATAATCTTATCATTAGAATTATAAAGTGGACCGTCTGTACCAGAAGCTGATCCAGCTCCACTCTCTTCAATATTATCCCCAGAATCTTCCTGTCCTTTTATCTCTCCACCTTGATCAAAGTCTGCTTTCCCATCAAAGCCGTACTCCCATCCTCCTGTTTCTGCCTGACTTGTATACCCACCATTACTCGAATCATTTTTGGACATGTTTGAACCAGCACAAGATACTAATAAAGATGATAACAACATCAGCAATATTACTTTGTAGCCCCTTAAAACCGCTTTTTTCATACTCTTTTTCCTCCTCCAATAATTATATTTAGGTTATTGTAAAACTCTATTATATTTTTAGTTTTTAATCTTAATAAATAAAGATTTGTCTCCTCTATTTATTAGACGAGAGAATTTGTGGATAGTTCCATATTAAACATTTACACAAAACTCATATCTATATAGTTTATCTTAATACAATATTTATAAACTTTCTAGTAAAATCTTCATCTAAAAGACACCTTTAAGAATAACTTAAGTTCTGGAAAATATTTTTTCAAATATAATAATAATTCACACTATATTTAATAAAAAGGTGTATAATAAGGATACTCAAGGTACTGATAGTAGGACCTAACTTAAAAAGGAGAGAAATCATGAAACAAGCAAAAAGAATGAGTACAGGACTTATTATTGCCTTAGGTTTTGCAGGAATAATTCTTTTAGGAACTCTGCTCCTATCACTAGGAATTACTCATCAAGAAGGTGTCTCTGTCTCATTTATTGATGCACTTTTCACTGCAACAAGCGCTGTTTGCGTAACTGGATTAGTAACAATTGATTTAGCTGACAGCTTTAACTTATTTGGTCAAATAATTGTTGCTATTTTAATACAAGTAGGAGGACTTGGATTTGCATCTATTGGAGTTGGATTTATATTGTTTGCGAAAAAGACTGTTAACTTTAAGGAACGCCTGATTTTAAAAGATGCACTGAATGTAGATTCAGTTAAAGGAATTGTTAAATTAGTTAAAGCTGTACTTCTAATATCACTAGCCTTTGAAGGCATCGGAGCTTTTTTTAACTTTATTGTGTTTTCGAAAGAATATCCTTTAACAAAAGCCATATGGATTAGCATATTTCATGCTATTTCTTCTTTTAACAATTGTGGATATGATATTTTAGGAGGATTCAAGAATTTAATAGATTATAAAGATAATCTATTATTAAACTTTTCTACAACGGGACTTATTATTTTTGGTGGATTAGGATTTGTTGTAATAAAAGAAATAGTTTCAAAGCACTCTTTTAAAAAGCTAAGCTTACACTCTAAAATAGTTATTACAATGACAGCCTCATTACTAAGCCTTGGAACAGTTTTAGTTAAGTTTACAGAATCAAATATCACCTGGCTTGGAGCTTTTTTTACAAGTACAGTAGCTAGAACAGCTGGGTTTAGTACATTTACTTTAAGCAGTTTTTCTAATGCTGGTCTTTTGATTGTGATAATTTTAATGTTTATAGGTGCTTCCCCAGGCTCAACAGGGGGCGGAATAAAAACAACCACTAGCTTTACACTTTTTAAAAGTGCTTACAGTGCAACCACTAATAGGCAATGTAGCGTCTTCAAAAGAAAAATACCAGAACAAGCTATTTCAAAGTCATATGTATTGCTAATGACTGCAGCAACATTTATTAGTATAAGTACATTACTCCTTACATTTATTAATCCTAGTATAAACTTTATAGATATTTTATTTGAAATTGTATCAGCCTTTGGAACTGTTGGTCTCTCAACTGGAATAACACCAAGCTTTGGCTGGCTTAGTAAGTTTATAGTTATACTAACAATGTATGTAGGACGAGTAGGAGCCTTAACTATTGCTTCACTTTTTGTCCATAAAGAAAAAGGAAATAATGCAGCATATTCAGAGGAATCAATAGCAATAGGATAAAAAATCAAATTAGTTTTAATTTTAAAATTAGTTTTAAACATTTTAATTAGTTTTAATCATTTTGGTATTTAAACTGACAATTAAATCATGGGAGGAAATTATGTTTAACAAAAATTCAATAGAATACGGGATTATAGGACTTGGAAGGTTTGGGACCGCTTTAGCAAAAGCCTTAGCTTCAGAAGGAAATGAAATACTAGTCATAGATGAAAACGAAAATAAAATTAAAGGAATTAGAAATATTGTAGAAGATGCCTTTGTAGTAAAGTCACTAGATAGAGAAACCTTAGAAGATGTAGGCATTCAAAACTGTAATACAGTAATTGTTTGTATAGGTGAATCAATAGATGTAAGTATATTAACAACCCTTAATGTGATAAGCATGGGAGTTCCAAGAGTTATTTCAAAAGCAACTAGCTATGAACAAGGGCAGGTGTTAGAAAAGCTAGGTGCCGAGGTAATCTATCCTGAACACGACATGGCTATTCGCTTGGCTAATAAACTCTTATCTTCTAGTATTCTAGAATCGATAGAATTAAGAAATGACATTGTAATAAGCGAGTTAATGTTAACTAAAAAGATAGAAGGAAAAGCAATCCTCGATTCCAATATAAGAAAAAGATTTAAACTCAATATAATTGCTTTAGAACAAAATGGCGTAGCAACATCAGAAATAACTCCATCTACAATCCTACACGAACATGATAAGGTCGTAGTTGTAGGTAAAAAAGAAGATATAAGTAGTTTTCAACGTTTTTTATTGGACAAGTAGACATTACACGTTACCTCATTTTAAAACAAGATAATATTAAAGCAAGATAATAAAGGACTTGATGTATTTGCAAAAGTTTAAACAGTCTATGTCTGTCATTGGTATAACTATACCGGACTGTAAACCTTGGCAATAACCAGGTCCTTTTATTTTTACTTAACTATATCTTTTAAGTCACGTAAATATGGTATTGTTGTAACGATTATAACATGGTCATTTAGTTCTATTGTATCCTCTCCACCTGGAACAATAGTGGTTTTACCACGAACTATACTTGAAATAAGAATATTATTCTTTAAATTCAAATCCTTTAGCTTAATGCCAAGAAAATCATGTTTGACTTTAACTGAAAACTCCAAAACTTCAACTTGGTCGTTAATTATTCTGTGAAGAGTTTGTACATTACTTCCCATAGAATTTTGTATAGATCTAGCATATTGAATGATTTGATTGGCAGTAAGAAACCTTGGAGAAATTACTGTGTCTAGCAAGTATTCATTTAATAGATTGGCAAGGTCAAGATTATTTACCTTAGTAATAATCTTTCTTACATCATTATTTGAAGCAAACATGGATACAATAATGTTATCCTCATCCCTACCCGTTAAAGCAACAAATGCATCAGTATCGTTAATACCCTCTTCTAGCAACAATTCATGATTAGTACCATCACCATGTATTATCATAGCTTCTGGCAATTCTTCACTTAAGAAACCAGCTCTTTTATAATCATTTTCAACTATTTTGATTTCTATACCTGTACCTTCAAGCATTTTCGCTAGATAATAAGAGATTCTTCCACCACCTATTATCATAACTGATTTGATTTTTTCTTTTAGGATTCCTGCATTTCTAACGAAAGCATTTGCTTGTCTTGCTGTGGCAGTTAAGTATATTTCGTCCCCAGCCATAAGGATTACATCACCTTTTGGAATAATAACATTATCTCCTCGCTCAATTGCGCAGATAAGTATTTTAGATTTGAACTTTGTCCCTATCGTAAATAGTGGCTGACCATCAAGCAAAGAACCTTCTTCTACTAGTATTTGCACTAGTTCTACTCTTCCCCTTGAGAAAGTCTCTACCTTTTGAGCTGAAGGAAAACGCAGAACCCTTGAGATTTCTTTTGCTGCAGAATAATCAGGATTAATTGACATATTAAGCCCTAATTCTTCTCGCATAATGAAAAGCTGTTCCGAATATTCTGGATTTCTTACACGGGCAACAGTTCTTTTTGTGCCTAGTTTCTTAGCTATTAAGCAGCTTAACATATTAATCTCGTCACTTGATGTTGCAGCAATTAATAAATCTGCCTTATCAACCTCAGCTTCTTTTAATACATGATAGCTAGCACCATTACCCCTTATCGCCATGATATCATAGGTGTTTAGTGATTTTTCAATCACTTCCATGTTATTATCAATAATAACTATGTCATGACCTTCTTGTGATAATTCTTTCATAAGAGTATGGCCTACTTTACCATCTCCAACAATAATTATTTGCATATCAATTTCCCATCTTCTTTATTTACGAATCCTCTTAGTAATTATTTAATCTTTAATATTTATAAAACTACAATAAATAAATTCCATTATCTCTAGCTTCTTCAATCATTTCATCAGGCCATACTGAAGATTGGACTTCTCCTATGTGGGCCTTTTTAAGGAAAAACATACACATTCTTGATTGACCAATACCACCTCCAACAGTAAGGGGAAGTTCTTTATTGATCAATGCTTTTTGGAATGATAACTGGGCTCTATCCATACAATTACTAATTTCTAATTGTTTAACTAATGTAACCTCATCAACTCTTATTCCCATGGATGAAAGTTCTAGAGCAATATCTAAGATATCATAATATACAATGATATCTCCGTTAAGATTCCAATCATCATAGTCTGGTGCTCTTCCATCGTGTGGTTTACCTGAGTTTAATTTACAACCTATCTGAGAAATAAAAACAGCTCCATATTCTTTAGATATGTTATATTCCCTTTCTTTTGCTGTGGCTTTTGGATACAAGTCCTCTAGTTCCTGTGCAGTAATGAAAAAGATTTCATCTGGAAGAACCTCTCCCAAAAAGTTATATTCGCTGTTAAGAGCTCTTTCCGTAATTTTTAAGGATGTGAAAACCTTTCTTACTATACTTTTTAAGCCTTCCATAGTTCTTTCATCTTTATGTATAATAAGCTCCCAGTCCCATTGGTCTACAAAGATAGAATGAATATTACCAGTAACTTCATCTCTTCTTATAGCATTCATATCTGTATAAAGACCTTCACCAAGCTCGAAGCAATAATTCTTAAGTGCTAGTCTTTTCCACTTTGCAAGGGAATGAACAATTTCAACTTCAGCGTCATTTTGTTCTTTTATTCCAAACTTTACTGGACGTTCCAATCCACTTAAATTATCATTAAGCCCTGTTTCAGGTTTAACGAATAAAGGGGCAGAAACCCTTGTTAGATTCAATTGTCTAGCTAGTTCTCTCTCAAAAAAGTCCTTACAAAATTTAATAGCATGTTGTGTTTCTTTAATATCCAGTAATGATTTGTAGTTTTTGGGAATAATTAATTGTTCCATTAAAAGTCCTCCATTTAATTGATTTTAAAACAAATTATGAACATAAACGTTAACAAATTATTTTTATTATCTTCATAGTTTAATCATATATATATCTTATAATAAATACAGTAGTGAAGAAAGACTTTTGTGAAAATTTGTTTTGTGAAAAGTTTTTTCGTAATTTTTTTCACTCTCTCCTCCCCCATATTTATATAGATCAAGTGACCCATAGTTATGATA
>CAZOSE010000085.1:0-8376 GCA_964582385.1 uncultured Lachnospiraceae bacterium | reverse complement strand
TTCATGTTCAGTCTGAAGATCAACGCCCCAGCTTACTTTATAATTAAATCTATCATTTTGTTTTTCCAATAAGTCTACAGCATCAGTATAAGTTATGGTTGCAAAATCAGAATTCATAACGTTCTCTAGTCTTGCAATTAACCCCTTATCAATAAATTTATTAAAGAATTCCATCTCTTCTGGTGCGTTTTCTAGTACATACTTGATAATATACTTCATCATATCTTCTGCCAATTCCATATTGTCTTCTAAATCAGCAAAAGCAATTTCTGGCTCAATCATCCAAAACTCTGCAGCATGGCGAGTTGTATTTGAATTCTCTGCACGGAAAGTTGGCCCAAAGGTATATATATTACGAAATGCCATAGCATACGCTTCACCATTTAGCTGACCACTAACAGTCAAGTTAACATTCTTGCCAAAAAAGTCTTCTGAATAATCTACATTGCCCTTATCATCCTTAGGTACATTATCAAGATCTAGAGTTGTTACATGAAACATCTCTCCTGCACCTTCAGCATCGTTACCTGTAATTATTGGGGTGTGTACGTATATGAAGTCTCTTTCTTGAAAAAACAGATGAATTGCATGTGATATTAAAGACCTAACACGAAACACAGCTTGGAAAGTGTTTGTCCTTGGACGTAAATGACTTATACCTCTTAAATACTCTAAAGTATGTCTTTTCTTTTGAAGTGGATAATCTGAAGTAGAGCTTCCTTCAACTTCAATCTTAGTTGCTTGTATTTCAAAAGGTTGTTTTGCTTCTGGTGTTGCAACTAATTCACCTTCAATTATAAGCGCTGAGCCAACATTTAATTTAGAAATATCTTCAAAGTTATCTAAATTATCATGATATACAATCTGTAATGTGTCAAAAAATGTTCCATCACCTATAACAATGAATCCAAAAGTTTTTGAGTCCCTAATACTTTTAACCCAACCTCCGACCTTAATTGTCTTACCGATATATTCTTCTTTATTTTTAAATAATTCACGAATAGTAACTAATTGTTCCATATCTTTTAACTCCTTATCTTAGAATATCTTTGTCCTTTACCCGAAACTATTAAATAAGTATACCATATCACAAAATGATTACAACTATAAATTTAGCTGTTTTTACTTTTTAAACCTTCAAGTATATAAGGTATAGCCGCCTTTTTAACCTTTAAATAATTGTTACGTTCATTAATCTCATATAAATAGTGGGCATCTGAATTGTAAATAATGTTACAGTTTTTAAGATATGGATTCTTGTTTGTTATATCTTCTTCTTTTTCCTTATCCTTTACTTCAATACATGTAAACCTTGAGTTTTCTGGCACAAATCCTAAGTTAGAAAGCAAACTATTTGAGGATTTGTCAATGTGGGCTGGAATCATAATACCATTATATGAATTAATCTTTTCATAGGTTTCATCAATACTAATTGACGCTCCATTTATTAACAATTTAGCTTCATTAGCTATTAATTCATCGCTTTCATTATATATAAATTGATTGCCAAAGATCTTTGTATTATTCTCAATATTAATTAACTTGCCATAAATAAACTTATCAAAGCCTAATGCATCCTCCAATGTGGGAAACAAACCAATAACATGTACATCTTCTATTGTACATACTTCAACCCCTGGTATTGCTATAATATTATACCTATTAGCTATACTCATAAATGCAGGCACATTTCTAAGACTATTATGATCTGTTAGAGCAATAATATCTAAACCTTTAATTACAGCCATTCTAACAATATTGCTAGGTGTCATATCATCCTCTGCACAAGGGGATAAACAAGAATGAATATGTAGGTCATAATATAATTTAGTCATGGCTTATTAACTTATTAATCCTAAGGCTAGCCTCAAATATTGGGTCTTTAGTATAAAATACTGTTATATCTTGTTCTTTTGCCTTTGTAAGTGACATTTCATCTAGAACAATCCCCTCTGCTAGTATTATACAAGAGACCTCTGTTAATGAAGCAACTGCAATAGTATTCACATTTCCCATTACAGTTACCCATGCTGATTCTTCTGGTATTCTACTCATAGCAATACTTAATAAATCACAACAAAAAACATTGGTCACTTTCTTGCCTAATTTGCCTTTATGAATTACTGTAAAAATATTTGATTTAATTAAAGCTTCAACTGTCATGGTTTATTCACACCACCTTTTATTATTCTATTTGCTAAAAAGTTTTCTTCCTTAAACCTCCAGGCTTAGATATCCTTGTTTTCCCTCTTGTTATCTAGTAAATATATGTCCGTAGATAATCTATGAATATAGTCTCTTACAATGTGGATACAATCATTTTCACTGGCTTGCCCTCTTACTATATCCTCTGCTAAAGCCCTACAAGATGGAGCTCCACAAGAACCACAGTCTAGATCAGGGAATTTTTCTAAAATATTTTCAACGTCTCTTAGCATATTTATACTCTCTTGCATATTAACCCCTAATTGATAGACAGGTTTATATTCAATGTTTTTAGACCAATACATATAAGGCTCTTCCTTTATATGTTTAATTAATTTGCTTTTTTCTAGTGGTAGGTTCTTTCTTAATCTTTTAATCTTAACCTTGGCAAGAAATGGATTTTCGACCGTCAGTACTCCTCCTACACAGCCACCACTACAGGCATTTAACTCAATAAATTCTAGATCACTTAGCTTTTCATCTTCTAAGTCCTCTAAAACCCTAATAACATTCTCTATCCCATCTGCTGCCAAATAATTATCACTAAGGAGTCCTCCTGCTTCTCCACCTGCTCCTCCCCAACTTATACCTATTTTCCCTGATATCGTCAAGTCATCTAAATTATCCTTATCTTTTATTTCTTTCATAGATACTAGTAACCTTGGATAAATGTTTTCCATAGATAAGACAAGATTGACATCACTTTGTTCTATTCCTATCGGATTCTTTACTGCACTAACCTTAGCAGGACAAGGAGAAATAAATACAATTCCTATTTGACTAGATGATAGACCTGTCTTTTTTATTGCTCTTTCTTTTGCTAAATGACCAGCCAAATCTATAGGAGCAATAATTGGTATGAGATGATCTATTAAGTTTGGAAATCTTATTTGTATAAGTCTAGTAATAGATGGACAGGCAGTACTAATTAAAGGTAGGTTATCTCTATGGTCTTTTATATACTTTCTAGTTAGTTCTGATACAATTTCTGCTGCACCACTTACTTCAAATACATCATCGAAACCCATATTAATTAAACCATTAAGTACAATGTTAATATCATCTAAATTATTAAACTGAGCATATAAGGATGGAGCTGGAAGTGCTACTTTATATTCATATTGATTTAAGGAATCTAGTGGGTCGTAGATTGACTTTTTAGCATGATGGGGGCATATTCTAATACACTCTCCACAAGATATGCAAAACTCTGTCTTAATAACCGCTTTAGAATTCCTAACACGGATTGCTTCTGTAGGACATCTCTTAATACAATTTATGCAACCACGACATAAGTCTTCTTCTAAACGAACTGCCGTATAGAAATTATCCATATAATTCTCCTAACCTCGGCAATACAAGTATGGTTGCCTAAAATGATATTTACTAGACAATAATCCTTGCATTACAGAATGATACTTTTATAAACATATGAAATTGAAACTAATTATAGGATTACTTTCATTTTAATTAAAGTTCCTTGTTCTAATCCAGATTTAATATATAAATCATCTACATATCTTTTCATATTTGGAAGCCCCATACCTGCACCAAAGCCTAAATTTCTAATACTTTCTGATGCTGTGGAATAACCTTCTTCCATCGCCTTATCTATATCCTCTATGCCAGGACCAGTATCTTCAAGTTCCATAAGAATTTCACTTGGCAATATATATACATCAATTGCACCCCCTAAGCTATGAATTACCATGTTGATTTCTCCTTCGTATAGTGCAATTGCCACCTTTCTTACAATATCAGGCTTAACATTCATTTGCTTTAGAGTTTTCTTTACATCGCTTGCTGCATCTCCGGCTCTAGCAAAATCTCCACTTGCAATTTTATAGCTAAGATGTATGTAATCATTCAACAAAGGCCACCTCCACCTAAACCCTTTTCATAAAGTATGCCACAAGCAGTAAACATTCTGTGATTAGATGTTAATAATACAATCTCTCTATCCCTAGCCATCTCTATCATTTCTTCACTTGGTACTTTTCCCCTAACAAAAACTACACAAATTATATCCATCATCTCTGCTGTACGAATTACATGAGGGTTACATAGTCCAGTAATTAAAACAGATTGATCTTTTACAAATGCTAATACATCACTCATCATATCTGACCCACAGGCATTATTCACTTCTTTAAATGTGAATTCTTTACCAAAGGCTATTTGGGCACCTAAATTTTCTTTTACATCTTGTATTGTCATATTTCCTCCTAATCCTTTTATATTAGTATATCATCTGAAAGTACTAGTTTCAACGTTGTTTAAAGTCCCTTTTTATACATTTTATACTATTATATTACCTTTGCATATGGTTTATCTATAATAGTGTTATATAAATATTAGTATTTTTGAAAATCATTGTAGAAAATTTAACATAGCGGTGGTATACTATTATAAGTAAAATATTTATAAAAACTCTTAAAAAACCCTAAAGGAGGTCAACATGGATACTACCATTACTAAAGTACCATTTGTCAGTACCAAGGAGCAAAAGTCAGTATTACTAAAAGTAATTCATGAACATACGTCAGGAGAAGGTACCTTAATGCCTATACTACAGAAGGCACAAGATATTTATGGATATCTTCCTATTGAGGTACAAACTATAATCTCTGATGAACTGAATATTCCCCTTGAGAAGATTTATGGTGTCGTTACATTCTATTCACAATTTAATTTAACTCCTAAAGGCAAATACCAAATATCAGTCTGCCTAGGTACAGCTTGCTATGTTAAAGGTTCAGGGGATATATATAATAAAATTAAAGATTTACTTAAAATTGATGACGGAGAATGTACTCCTGATGGCAAGTTTTCCTTAGATGGCTGTCGTTGTATTGGAGCTTGCGGTCTAGCTCCTGTTATGACAATTAATGATGATGTTCACGGTAGATTAACCGTAGATGATATAGAAAACATTTTGGCAAAGTACGAGTAAAATAAGTAAAGGGAGATTCTTATGGATGAAATATCCTTAAACATACTAGATATTGTTCAAAATTCTATAAAAGCCAATGCATCTTCGGTTTCAATATCAATTGATATCGATCGAAGAAAAGACCTTATTAGTATTGCCATAGAAGATAACGGACAGGGAATGTCTAAAGAACAATTAGAAAAGGTAGATGACCCATTTTATACAAGTCGTACAACAAGAAAAGTAGGACTTGGCATACCCTTTTTCAAACATGCTGCTCTTTCTACAGAAGGAAAGTTTAATATTGACTCTAAGCTTGGAAGGGGAACTCTAGTTAAGGCTGATTTTGTATTATCCCATATTGATAGAATGCCCCTTGGCAATATAGTTGAAACCATTCATTTACTAATTACTATGCAGCAGAATATTCACTTTTTATATACATATAAATTAGATGAAGAAGTTTTCATTTTAGATACAAATAATTTACAAAGTATCTTAGGTGATATTCCTTTTAATGTACCTGAGATTTCAAACTTCATAAAAGAATACCTAATAGACCATCATAATGCCATTAATAAAGGTATTTATATTTAATTCAATAATAACTTGTTAAATTATTGACACAACTTAAATATAGAAAGGATCATAACATGAAAAGTCTTGAGGAATTAAGAGAAATTCGCGAAAGAATGCAAAGTCAAGTATCACTACGCTCAGAAGACCATACACAAACAAGGATAGTTGTGGGAATGGCTACATGCGGGATTGCAAGTGGAGCTAGACCTGTTTTAGCCGCTTTAGCAGAATATATACAGGAAAAGAAACTAAGTAATGTTACTGTAAATCAAACAGGTTGTATAGGCTTATGCCAGTATGAACCAATTGTTGAAGTTATTGAACCCGGCAAGGATAAGGTGACCTACGTTAATATGAGCAAAGAAAAAGTTTTAGAAATAGTAGACTTGCATTTAATTAAAGGTGAACCTGTTATTAAGTACACAATAGGCGCTATAGAAGGCGCCACAGCTAGGAGGAAATAAATATGTATAGATCGCACGTTTTGGTTTGTGGAGGAACAGGATGTACTTCTTCAGGAAGTAATAAACTCTTATCCATCTTTAAAAGCGAACTAAGTAATAATGATTTATCAGAAGAAGTTTCTATAGTTGAAACAGGCTGTCATGGGTTATGTGCTCTTGGGCCAATCGTAATTATCTATCCTGGTGCAACATTTTACTCCATGGTTAAAGAAGAGGATGTTGCTGAAATTGTATCTGAACATCTACTAAAGGGAAGAGTCGTTACTCGCTTAGTGTATGATCAAACAATTACAGAGGAAGGTATTAAGCCTTTAACTGAGACTACTTTCTACAAAAAACAACATAGAATTGCTCTTCGCAATTGCGGTATTATTAATCCTGCATCTATAGATGAATACATAGGAACTGGTGGATATGAAGCCCTTGGAAGGGCACTTACAATATATTCTCCAGATGAAGTAATTCAAATAATATCCGATTCTAAACTTAGGGGTCGTGGAGGCGGTGGCTTTCCTACAGGTACTAAGTGGAAACTTGCTAGGGATAACGAATCTGATCAAAAATATATTTGTTGTAATGCCGACGAAGGTGACCCTGGTGCCTTTATGGATCGTTCAATATTAGAGGGTGATCCCCATGTTATTTTAGAAGCTATGGCCATAGCTGGATATGCTATAGGCGCTGATCAAGGTTATATATATGTACGTGCTGAATATCCTATAGCTATAGATAGATTAGAATACGCGATTAAGCAAGCAAGAGAGTATGGTTTATTAGGTAAAAACATTTTTGCAAGTGATTTTAGTTTTGATATAGAGCTTAGACTTGGAGCTGGAGCTTTCGTTTGTGGTGAGGAAACTGCACTTATAACCTCCATTGAAGGTAATCGTGGTGAACCACGTCCTCGTCCTCCTTATCCCGCATTAAAAGGTCTTTTTGGTAAGCCTACTATACTAAATAATGTTGAAACCTTTGCTAATATCCCACCTATTATTGTTAATGGTCCTGACTGGTTCAAGTCTATGGGAACAGCAAATTCAAAAGGAACCAAGGTTTTTGCTTTAGGTGGCAATATTAATAATACAGGCCTCGTTGAAGTATCAATGGGCACAACCCTGAGAGAAATTGTTGAAGAAATAGGGGGCGGCATACCTGATGGAAAGAAATTCAAAGCAGCTCAAACAGGTGGACCTTCCGGAGGTTGTATTTCTATAGACAACTACGATGTACCTATTGACTACGATAACCTAGTACAAATAGGGTCTATGATGGGTTCTGGTGGTCTAATTGTTATGGATGAGACTTCTTGTATGGTTGACATTGCAAAATTCTTCCTTGAGTTTACAGTTGATGAATCTTGTGGTAAGTGTACTCCTTGCCGAATTGGTACAAAACGTTTATTGGAAATCTTAGAAAAAATTACAAGTGGCAATGGAGAACTTGAAGATCTAGATAAACTAGAGGAACTTAGTTACCATATTAAAGAAAGTTCCTTATGTGCTTTAGGACAGTCTGCACCAAATCCTGTATTGTCTACCTTAAGCCATTTTAGAAGTGAATACGAAGCTCATGTATTAGATAGAATTTGCCCTGCTGGTGTATGTAAATCATTAATGTTTTATAAAATTAATCCAGACCTATGCACAGGTTGTACCTTATGCTCTCGTATTTGCCCAACTGATGCAATTTCAGGTAAGGTTAAACACCCCCACCTAATTGATCAGGACAAATGTATCAAGTGTGGTGCCTGTATGGATAAGTGTCGTTTTGGCGCTATATCCTTTACTAATCGTGGTTAGAATTAAGGAGGAACAGTATGAATACCATAAATGTTAAAATAAACGGTATGGATGTGGCTGTACGTGAAGGCTCAACCATACTTGAAGCAGCAAGGCAATCAAATATCATAATACCAACCTTATGTTTTTTAAAAGATATTAATGAAATTGGAGCATGTAGAATATGTGTCGTTGAGGTTAAAGGTTCAAGATGCCTTGTAGCATCCTGTGTACATCCTGTAAGAGAAGGGATGGAGATCATAACTAATTCTCCAAGGGTTATTGAATCAAGAAAAAGAACATTACAATTAATTCTTTCTGATCACGATAAGAAGTGTTTATCCTGTACAAGAAGTGGAAACTGCGAGTTACAAAACTTAAGTTATACTTTAGGAATAGCAGACGAAAACTACTTTTA
>CAZOSE010000084.1:0-8422 GCA_964582385.1 uncultured Lachnospiraceae bacterium | reverse complement strand
GTACCAAGTGCCGTTTTTCAGGCCTTGGCGAATTTAGAATTTACTAAACACACCAGCTTTTTAAATACTCTTTTTGCTATTATTAATCTAAGGAATTAACAGCTTTTGTTAATCTAGATACTCTTCTTGCAGCAGTGTTCTTATGGTAAACACCTTTATTAACACCTCTACCAATTTGAGCAACAGCTTTAGTTAAACTTGCTTGTGCAAGGTCTTTGTCGCCGGCAGCCACAGCAACTTCAACGCTTTTAATAGCAGATTTAACTCTTGTTTTAACCGCTTTATTTCTAAGTGTTTTCTTTTCGTTAACACGAACTCTTTTCTTTGCAGATTTTAAGTTAGCCAATTTAGCACCTCCAAAATTTAAAATTATTTAAATTTGTTTCATTAAAATCGGACACGGACGTTTAATGTAAACATACTTTAATATTCTAGTACATAGGATTTGCTATGTCAATACATAATTTGAAAATTAATGTAGAAAATACTAATAAGTACTATAGGAAACTTTATAATAGAGAAATAAGTATTATAGGAAATTTTATGAAAGGGAAAGGAAGGCATTTATGAAGCATAAAAAGAATAAAAACAAAAAAAATACTCCTTCAAAAGATATAAAAAACAAAGAAAACAGACAGAATAATTATTCTTATGGAAAAGTAGATGATGACTTATCAGGAAGAATCAACAACACCTCACATCCAAGCTTTAATAACATTTACAATAATAATGAAAATCAACCTGAAGCCTATGAAGTTCCAAGGACTGACCTTGCTTTAGAAGTTAGGGAAACTTTTGAGGACGACGATGTTGAAATAAAGGGAGTTTCTTTAACAGAGGACTATAATGAAGAAACAGATATCTCGGTTACTAGTGTAGTTATCATGGATCAAAAAGGTGCAGATGTAATGAAAAAACCCATTGGAATATATATTACAATTGAAGCTCCTAGGCTTAATGAAAACGATGAAAGCTACCAGAGGAAATTGCCAAGAATCTAAACAAGCTTATTGGAGATAGAAAACATGACGAAGTCTTGGTAGTTGGACTTGGAAACCGTGATGTAACCCCAGATGCATTAGGTCCAGAAGTAATAGACAATCTTTTTGTAACGAGACATTTAATAAAAGAATATGGCGATGAATTCAAGAGCCAGAACAATCTAGTTAATGTTAGTGCAATCTCTCCTGGGGTAATGGGACAAACAGGCATGGAGGCAAGGGAGATTATTAAAGGAATAGTAGAAGAGACCAACCCCAGTCTTGTCATAGTTATAGATGCCCTAGCATCAAGGAGTGTAAATCGTCTTAATACAACAGTACAAATAACTGATACTGGTATTTGTCCAGGTTCTGGAGTAGGTAATAATAGACAGGCTCTAAACAAAGAAAGTTTAGGAGTGGATGTTATTGCCCTTGGAGTTCCAACAGTTGTAGATGCAGCAACTATTGTAAATGATACAATGGAACAGTTTATGAAAAACCAGGGATTTGCACAAAGTGAAATCCATCAATTTAATAATGAATTAAGTGAACAGATGATTTACAATATGTTCGTAACTCCCAAAAACATAGACGAGTCTATAAAAAGAATTAGCTTTACCATATCAGAGGCACTAAATTCATGTTTCGCTAGATAAAAAGCAAGAGTTTCTTGTCAATAAATTCTTGTAAGAGTTTCTTGTAAGAGTTTCTTGCAAGTGCTTATTACAGTATTTGCTAAGAATATAAAGCATGATATAAAGCATGTCTAAATAAAACCTTAAGATTCTCTTGATTTGTAATCATAAATCTCCATATTGCATATGATAAATTAGGGCATAGTACCTAATTTATCATGAATGGAGACATACAATGAAAAGTAAAGCCTTAAAAAGATTTTATATTTTCATTTGGACAATAATATTTATACTTAGTTTAATGCTATTAATTGAGAATATATTATTTATACATAGGGAAACAAGTTCAAATAAAGAAAATAATTCTAGAGCTAGGATAATTCAATCAGAAGGTGTACCTGAAGGTGAAACATCACCGGCCCTAGTAAGTGAAACAGCAAATAAACTGCAGGATTCAAGGTCCAAAGCGGTATCGTCCATATATAGCGATATACCAATATTAAATTATGCTTCCGATACAATGAAAGGAAGTAGCAATATAATTATAGATGGCCTTGCAAAACTATTTCCAATAAATCAATATGCGGCAGATGCAGCGTTTATGGGCAAAGATCCCATATTAAGAAATGATAACAAGGTAAGGGATGTCTTAGGTATATTAGATAATATTAGAAATGATAGTAGGATTCCAGCCGGTAAGGTAGAAAGTATCGATAATAGTGATGAACTACAAATAGATATAATAGAAGGAGGGGTTCATGAGCTAGAGGGTGAAGAAAATACTAGTAATATTGATACCCAGGAAGTAGTTGGCTCTATAAATGGAGAGTATTTTGCTCTAGACCAACTTCTAGAAAGACCCTTCTTATATAACAACTTTTACATAATAGATTCATCCACAATGGTTACAGATGGATTGTTTGATGCAAAAGTTTTATTAGAAAAGGACTTTAGAATTGAAAAAGATGGAGCCAAGCCACAAATCCTTGTTTATCATACTCATTCCCAAGAAGCTTATGCAGATAGTAGGGAAGGAGTTGAAGAAGATACGGTTGTAGGAGTTGGGGCCAAGCTTGCAGACCTATTATCAGCTTATGGTTATAACGTAATCCATGATAAAACTAAGTATGACATTATGGGAAAAGGAATGGATAGGAATCTTGCCTACAACTATGCCCGTGATGGAGTTAGCAAGATTTTAAAAGACAATCCGAGTATAGAAGTGGTAATAGATATACATAGGGATGCAGGCAAAAAAAGAGTAGCCACAATGGATGGGGTAGATACAGCTAAGATTATGATGTTTAATGGTATTAGTACGAATTCAAAAGGTCAGCCAATTGAACGACTAGCTAATCCTAATCTTCAAGGGAATTTAGCCTTTAGTTTACAACTCCAGCTAAAAGCTAGAGAAGTTTATCCGGGATTTATGATAAAGAATTATCTAAAATCACTACGTTACAATCTACACTTTAGGGAAAGAAGTATTTTGGCAGAAGTAGGAACTGTTAATAATACTGTGGGTGAGGCAAAGAATTCAATGAATTATCTGTCTGTATTAATTAATGAAGTATTGACAAACAAATAAAATTATAAAAGAAATGCTTAACTTCTATAAAATTATAAGTGCAAAAGTAAAAACACTTTCTTGTAAGCATTAAATGTTCGTGTTATACTAATGTGAAAGTGTTTATGAACTTAGGAGGAAGAAAATCAATGACAGACCAAAGCAAAATACGTAACTTTTGTATTATTGCGCATATAGATCACGGCAAGTCTACACTCGCAGACCGTATAATCGAAAGTACAGGATTGTTAACAAATAGAGAAATGCAATCCCAAGTCCTAGATAATATGGATATTGAAAGAGAACGTGGGATAACAATTAAAGCACAAACAGTCCGTACAATCTATAAAGCAAAAGATGGCCAAGAATACGCATTTAACCTTATAGACACACCTGGACACGTAGATTTTAATTATGAGGTATCAAGAAGTTTAGCAGCTTGTGAAGGTGCGATTTTAGTAGTAGATGCTGCACAAGGTATAGAAGCTCAAACTTTAGCCAATGTATATCTAGCAATGGAACACGACCTAGAAATAATTCCTGTAATTAATAAAATAGACTTACCAAGTGCAGATCCTGAAAGGGTAAAGAAAGAAATTGAAGACATACTCGGTCTAGATGCATCTGACGCACCATTAATTTCAGCAAAGAATGGTATTAATATTGAAGAAGTATTAGAACACATAGTAGCAAAGATTCCAGCTCCATCAGGTAATGATGATGAACCACTTCAAGCTCTAATATTTGACTCTATTTATGATACTTATAAAGGAGTTATTATTTTTGTTAGAATAATGGAAGGAAAAGTTAAAAAAGGCAGCATTATCAAAATGATGGCTACAGGAGCAACTGCAGAAGTAGTTGAAGTAGGAACCTTTGGTGCAGGTATATTTATTCCAGGAGATGAATTAACAGCAGGTACCGTTGGGTTCATAACTGCAAGTCTTAAAGATGTAAGCAATACACGGGTAGGCGATACAGTTACAGATAATAATAACCCTTGTGAATCACCCCTACCTGGTTATAAAAAGGTTAATCCAATGGTGTATTGTGGAGTATACCCAGCAGAAGGCGGAGACTACGTTGAAGTTAGAGAAGCCTTAGAAAGATTACAACTTAATGATGCAGCCCTACAATTTGAACCAGAAACATCAATAGCCCTTGGTTTTGGTTATAGATGTGGTTTCTTAGGCTTATTACATTTAGAAATAATTCAGGAAAGAATAGAAAGAGAATTCAATCTTGATATTATAACTACTGCACCAAGTGTTATTTACAAAATCCATAAAAAAGATGGACAAGTTATTAGCCTAACCAATCCAACTGACATGCCTGACCCAACAGAAATTGAATTCATGGAAGAACCTGTTGTAGATGCTGAAATTATGGTAACAACAGAATTCGTTGGACCGATAATGGAATTATGCCAAAACCGACGTGGAATCTATAAAAGTATGGAATATTTAGAGGAAACAAGAGTTGTACTCAAGTACGAAATGCCTCTAAACGAGATTATCTACGACTTCTTCGATGCATTAAAATCAAGATCAAGAGGATATGCTTCCTTTGATTATGATTTTAAAGGATACATGCAATCTGAACTTGTTAAGTTAGATATATTAATTAATAGAGAAGAAGTAGACGCCCTATCCTTTATAGTGTTCGAAGGTTCAGCCTATGAAAGAGGCAGAAAGATTTGTGAAAAGCTAAAAGATGAAGTACCAAGACATCTTTTTGAAATTCCAATCCAGGCTGCTATAGGCAACAAAGTAATTGCAAGGGAAACAGTAAGAGCCCTTCGTAAAGACGTTTTAGCAAAATGTTATGGTGGAGACATCTCAAGAAAGAGAAAGCTTCTAGACAAACAAAAAGAAGGTAAGAAACGTATGAGACAAATAGGTAGCGTTGAAATACCGCAAGAAGCCTTTATGAGTGTTCTTAAACTAGATGAAGACTAGAAATATACAATATCTAAAGATCTAAATATACAAATATATAAGTATATAAATATATAAATATATTCATATATTAGATAGTAAACATTTAAGTATAATATAGTATCAATATTAAAATAAAAGCTGCGAATAAAGTATTGATTTAAGAAAGGTGGCGTAGAATAAGGCTCAGTAAAGGACAAACCCTTGTCTTTTACCGGGCCTTATCTAACATATTATGACAAATAAAAAACAAGATTTAGGAATATATATTCACATACCCTTTTGTGACAAGAAATGTGATTACTGTGATTTTATATCAGGACCAGCAAATAATAAAACTAAAGAAGATTATGTAGGGGCCCTGATAGCTGAAATCAAAGCTTATAAAGATGTGATGGATGGGTTTTTAGTTAAAACCATTTTCATAGGAGGAGGTACTCCTTCTTCAATAGACTCTAAATACATTTCGGATATTCTAGACCAGATTAAGAAGAGCTTTAATATAAATCTAGAAGAAGTATCAATAGAGACCAATCCAGGCACCCTATCAAAAGAAAAGCTTAAAAACTACAAAAAGGCCGGAATAAACCGTCTAAGTATAGGTTTACAATCAACAAACAACCAAGAACTAAAGCTACTAGGTAGAATCCATACCTATGAAGAATTTTTAGAAAACTTTTTACTTGCTAGGGAAATAGGATTTTCAAATATTAATATAGACTTAATGAGTGGCCTGCCAGGCCAGAGTGTAGAGGACTTTGAAGAAACTCTTCAAAGGGTGGTTAAACTATTCCCAGAACATATATCAGCTTATAGCCTAATAATAGAAGAGGGAACCCTCTTTTACGAACGCTATAACCAAGAAGACATAAAAGACCAAGGGGAGAGTAACTTAGTTGGTAATGGCAATAGTAATTGCGATAGTAATAACAATGGCAAGAACAATAATTATATAGATGAAGAAACTGACCGTTTAATCTATAAGAAAACAAAAGAAGTATTAGAAGCTCACGGATATGGCCGGTATGAGATATCTAATTACTCAAAAGAAGGCTACCAATCAAGACATAACAGTTCCTACTGGGAAAGGATTCCCTATCTAGGACTAGGCCTTGGTTCTTCATCTCTTATAGACAACACTAGATTTCATAATGAGGAAGACTTAAGCAGCTATATAAAAAACTCCCATACTCCAAGTCTAATTAGGCAAGACTTAATAGAACTAACTAGCCAAGAAGCTATGGAAGAATTCATGTTCCTAGGCCTGCGCCAAACAAAAGGAATATTAAAAAGTAAATTTCACAAAGAATTCGGTGTTCATATAGAAGAAGTCTTTGGTAAAGAAATAGCTAAGTCCCAGAAAGAGGGTTTAATTGATGAGACTGATGATACCATTCGTCTGACTGATTACGGCCTAGACCTTAGCAATTACGTCCTAGCTAGATTCCTGCTAGACTAAAATTTATAAAAAAATAAAGAAAATTTTAAAAGAGGTCTTGACAAAACAGATATATGGTGATAATTTATTATGTAGATATTAGCACTCCTCCTTAGTGAGTGCTAACAAGTAAAGAAGGTGAAATTATGGAATTGGACGATAGAAAATATAAAATACTGAACTCAATTATCCAACACTATCTTGAGACAGGTGAGCCGGTAGGTTCAAGAACTATATCAAAAGATTCCGGATTGAACCTAAGTTCAGCAACAATTAGAAATGAAATGGCTGACCTTGAGGAACTTGGACATATTATGCAGCCTTATACCTCTGCGGGAAGAATTCCAACAGACAAAGGTTATAGATTATATGTAGACAAGATGATGCATGATAAGTATGAAGAGGTCGATGAACTAAAAGAATTATTAATTGAAAAAGTAGACAAAATGGATAATCTGCTTAGACAGATTGCAAAGGTTCTTGCAGACAATACTAACTATGCAACCTTAGTATCAAAGCCACAATCTCGTACAAGAAAGGTAAAGTTTATACAACTTACTGATATAGACCCAACCCAATTACTTGTTGTATTAGTAATTGAAGGTAATATTGTTAAGAATAAGATAGTTAAGACAGAGGAGTTTTTAGATAAAGAATCCATACTTAAGCTAAACATAATCTTTAACACTTTTTTACAAGGACTTGATTTATCAGAGATTAATTTAAACATTATTCAGCAGATTAAACAACAGGCAGGTAATTATAATCAACTAGTGAGTGATGTACTTGATACAATAGCAAAGGCCATTCGTGAAGAAGACGAAATTAAGATTTATACTAGTGGAGCTACTAATATTTTAAAATATCCAGAACTTACAGATAGTAAGAAAGCAATCACCCTAATAGAAGCTTTTGAAGAAAAGGATAAACTATCAGAGCTTATAACCTTATCAGAAAACAATTCTGAAACAGGTATACAGGTAATGATTGGTGGGGAGACTGATTTGGCAGAGATGCAGGACTATTCAGTAGTTACTGCAACATATGAAATTGAGGAAGGGGTATTTGGCAAAATTGGTATAGTAGGGCCTAAACGAATGGATTATGAAAAGGTTGTAGGTTCACTTAATAATATTATGAAACAACTTGAAGATATTTTTAAAGATAATAAATAAATTTATAAATAAATAATTTAATCATAAAAAACCTAACATAAGGAAAGGTGGTATACACATTGGGAAATAGTGATATGGATATAAACCTGAGTAATGATGAAGAGTCACAAGGTGAAACAAAGGAATCTTTATTAAAGGAAGAAAGTAAAGACTCTATATCAAAAGGGTCATTAGATACCGAAGAAATAGTAATAGATTTAGAAACAGACCAAGAAGAATTATCTGAAGAAGACATAGATGAGTTAGAAGAAGATGCTACTTCTGATGAAGAAGAAAAGTCAAGTAATTCTTTCTTCAAAAGGAAGAAAAACAAAAAAGACGAACAAAAAGAAAAAATCGAAGAATTAACAGATAGGCTGATGCGTAAGGCAGCTGAGTTTGACAACTTCAGAAAAAGAAATGAAAAAGAAAAAGGTCAAATGTTTGAAATTGGAGCAAAAAGCATAGTAGAGAGTATTTTGCCAGTTGTTGATAGTTTCGAAAGAGGGCTTGGTACAGTAAAAGAAGAAGATAAAGAAGACCCCTTTGTTCAAGGGATGGAGCAAGTTTACAAACTATTTATAAAAAGCCTAGAAGATACTGGTGTAAAACCAATTGAGGCAGTAGGCAAGGAATTTGATCCTAACCTTCATAATGCGGTAATGCATGAAGAGGATCCTGAACAAGGTGAGAATATAATTATAGAAG
>CAZOSE010000083.1:0-8482 GCA_964582385.1 uncultured Lachnospiraceae bacterium | reverse complement strand
GCAATAGTAGAAGAATTAGATGATGCAGTTAGAGTAAAAGGACCTGAAAAGTTAAGTAGTACACATGTTAAGACTTTGCCTTACCCAGGATTTCCAACTGATATGCAGCCACAAACTACAGCTGCCTTAGTTGTATCTTCAGGCACTAGCATAGTTACAGAAAGTATATTTGAGAATCGTTTCAAATATGTAGATGAATTATCGAGAATGGGTGCATCAATAAAAGTTGAAGGTAACTCTGCCATTATTGATGGAGTTGATAACTTAACAGGAGCTATTGTTAGGGCACCAGATTTAAGAGCAGGAGCAGCACTTGTAATAGCTGGATTAGTTGCTGAAGGATATACCCATGTAGAACAAATAGAAAATATCGAAAGAGGATATGAAAATTTCGAAACGAAACTACAAGGATTAAATGCTGATATAGAAAAGATAAGTGGCAACGATGATAAGGCTATACAAAAGTTTAAATTTAAAGTTGGTTAACTTGGACAACCTTATTATTTAACCAAACATAAATTAATAATATATCTCTTATTCAGAGTGACGGAGAGTAGAGACTCTGTGAAGTCACGGCAACCCCATATTTGGAAGGTGCCAACTTGAGCGATAATTCGAACAATAAGAGGAACTGATACTAAACTATCAAGTCCGTCTTAGACGGACTTTTTTTGGATAACATAATTAATTAGTGGGTGATAAAAAATCTTTACTCACTAAGTTTAATAAACAAAAGCGAAGGCATGATTATATAGATACTAATAAAGTTAGAAAGAAGGATATTATATGAGAAAATTATTTACATCAGAGTCTGTAACAGAAGGACATCCAGATAAAATATGTGACCAGATATCAGATGCAATATTAGATGCACTACTTGAACAAGACCCAATGAGCCGCGTAGCATGTGAAACTGCTATTACAACTGGTTTAACTCTAGTAATGGGTGAAATAACGACCAATGCATATGTAGATATACAAAAGGTTGTAAGAGAAACTATATGTCAGATTGGATATGATAAATCAGAGTATGGTTTTGATGGTAATACATGTGGGGTAATTGTTGCAATTGATGAACAATCACCAGATATTGCCCTTGGTGTAGATAAGGCCCTTGAAATAAAGGGAGAATCAAATGAAGATACTGTTAACGGCGCAGGTGACCAAGGTATGATGTTTGGTTTTGCATCAAATGAAACAGATGAATATATGCCATATGCAATATATTTAGCCCATAAGTTAACACAAGGCCTTACTAATTTAAGAAAAGACGGTATATTAACTTATCTAAGGCCAGACGGAAAGTCTCAAGTAACAGTAGAGTATGACGACCAAGACAATCCTATAGGTATTGATACCGTGGTATTATCAACTCAGCATGATCCTGATGTAACAAGAGACCAATTAGAGAATGATATCAAGGAATATTTATTTGATAAGATATTGCCAAAAGAATTATTAACTGAAAATACCAAGTACTATGTTAACCCTACAGGTAGGTTTGTTATAGGTGGGCCACAAGGTGATAGTGGTTTAACAGGAAGAAAGATAATTGTGGATACCTATGGTGGGTATGCAAGACATGGTGGTGGAGCCTTTTCTGGTAAAGACTGTACAAAGGTAGATCGTTCTGCTTCTTATGCAGCACGCTATATTGCTAAGAATATTGTTGTAGCAGGTCTTGCAGATAAATGCGAAATCCAGCTTTCATATGCAATTGGAGTAGCAAAACCAACATCAATTATGGTAGACACATTTAATACAGGCAAGTTAGATAATGACGAGCTTACTAAGATAATTCAAAAACATTTTGACTTAACCCCAACAGGGATTATTAAAATGCTAGATTTAAGAAAGCCAATATATAAGCAAGTAGCAGCTTACGGACATTTTGGAAGAAACGAATTAGAGTTACCATGGGAAAAACTTGACAAGGTGGATGTTCTTAAGGAATATATTTAATACAACTTAAAATGTGATAAACTTTCTTAAAGTAGATTTGAGACTAATTATTTCCTATTTAAAACTGGTATAATATTATAGGTTTCCTAGATAAAATAAGAACGTTTATCACATTTTTATTTTAAGTTTTCAATGTTATTTTATTAACGACCTAGCTACTCTGGTTTAGATTTGCTACAATAATAGAAAGAATCAGGTGATTATATGAAGTTAAAGACTAGAATAATAATAGCATTTTTAATTATTATGTTATTACCAGCTTTACTTTTTGGCTTTTTTGGTATAACTATTATTGATTATCAAAGAAACTCTATTCAGCAGGAGTATGGGTCAAGTTTAGATATATATGACATTATAGTTAACCCCCTTCAAATTCTAAATAGATTTACAAGAGGAGCCTACAATAACATTTCTTTAATAGCTAATGATTCTCCGGAAACCTTTGAAGACAAAGAGTTTATAGACAAGCTAAATAAAGATATAGGTGCAAGGTTTTCATTCATTATACTTAGGAAAAATGATGAGATAATTTATAATGGGAGTATAAAAGATACTAATATTGAAAAATACTTGCCTTCCTTTGGAGATTTTAATACAGATGTGGAAGGTGGATTCTATATAGATGCTAACAATCCTTTTTTATTGAAACAAAAAGATTTTTATTTTGAAGATGGTTCTCTTGGTAGTATATTTATAATTACAGATGTTAGAAATATAATCCCACAAATTAGATATTCATTAATACAGTTACTTGTTACTTATATTATTGTTACAATTCTAACTGCCATTGTCGTTGTATATTGGCTCTATTATAGTGTGTTGAAACCATTCAACACTTTAAAAGTTGCAACAAGTGAAATAACAAAAGGTAATCTAAACTATTCTATAGAAGGAGATAAAAGAGATGAGATTGGACAATTATGTATAGATTTTGATGCCATGAGAATACGGATCAAAGATTTATTAGAGACCCAGCTTGAAAATGAAAAAAATACAAAAGAGCTAGTTAGTAACATTTCCCATGACTTAAAGACTCCAATTACTGCAATTATTGGATATTCAGAAGGAATTATTGATGGTATTGCTGATACTACTTTGAAAAAAGAAAAATACATAAAAACCATATATAAAAAGGCAAACAGCATGTCTACCTTGATAGATGAGCTTAGCTTATATTCTAAAGTTGAAAATAATAATATATATTACCGTTTTTCCAAATTAAATATTGATAGCTTTTTTAGTGATTGTATTGAAGAGTTAAGTCTAGATTTAGAGATTAAAAAGATAAAAATTACATATGAGAATGCTTTAAACAAAAACGTTAATATATTAGCAGATGCTGAGCAGTTTAAAAAGGTTATAAACAACATCATAGTTAATTCCGTAAAATATATAGGGTCAAAGAAAGGTTTAATACATATAAATATTGTGGACAAACAAGAATTTGTTGAAATAGGTATTTCGGATAACGGTATAGGAATAACAGATAAGGATTTACCCTATATTTTTGATAGATTCTATAGAACAGACCAATCTAGAAATTCTTTACAAGGAGGTTCGGGCCTTGGTCTTTCGATTGCTAAGAAAATTGTTGAAGATCATGGTGGAGAAATCTTTGCCCAAAGCCAAGTAAGAGCTGGAACTACTATATATATAAGATTAAGAAAGTATGAGGTAGAAGATGAGTAAGAGAATACTAATTATTGAAGACGAGATTGAGATAGCTGAATTAGAAAGAGATTATTTAGAAATAGATGGATTTGAAGTAGAGATTGAAACGGATGGAAGCCTGGGCCTACAAAGGGGATTAGAAGATAAGTTTGACTTAATTATTTTAGATTTAATGCTTCCTAATGTTAACGGATTTGAAATTTGCAAAAGTTTGCGTGAAGAAACTGATATTCCTATTATTATGGTTTCGGCTAGAAAAGATGATATAGATAAAATAAGGGGATTAGGCCTTGGTGCCGACGATTATATGACAAAGCCATTTAGTCCAAGCGAATTAGTAGCAAGGGTTAAGGCTCATTTAAACAGATATGAAAGACTAATTGGTTCTGGAAAAAAAGAAAATGATATTATAGAAGTGCGTGGCATTAAAATAGATAAAACTGCTCGTAGAGTTTTTATAGATGGACAGGAGAAGAATTTTACTACTAAGGAATTTGATTTACTTACCTTCTTGGCTGAAAATCCAAACCGTGTATTTACAAAAGAAGAATTATTTACGGATATCTGGGATATGGAGTCTGTAGGAGATATTGCTACGGTTACAGTTCATATTAAAAAGATTCGTGAAAAAGTTGAGAAAGACACATCAAATCCCCAGTATATTGAAACTATTTGGGGTGTTGGCTACAGATTCAAAAGTTAACTAATACAAGGAAAGTAATATTTAAAGTTTTAAATTGAATTATAAATCAAAATATAACTTAGGAGGGATTTACTATGGAAAAAGGGTATCTATTTAGAAAGCTGACTATTGTTTTATCAATGATGATTTTAGTAATTAGTATGGTTGCGTGTAGTGGAAGGGGCCAAGGAGATAAAGACAAGGTTAATGTTGCTTCTTTGAAAGGGCCGACATCTATGGGACTTGTTAAGATTATGGAAGATAGTGATAATGGAGAGGCAATCCATGACTATAATTTTAATGTTCTAGGAACAGCTGACGAGATATCACCTAAGATTGTAAGTGGAGATTTTGATATTGCTGCTGTACCTGCAAATCTTGCATCTGTTTTATTCAATAAGTCTAATGGTAAAATTGTAGTGGCAGGTATCAATACCCTTGGAGTTCTTTATATTGTGGAAACAGGAAATCAAATTAAAAGTGTGGAAGACTTACGTGGTAAGACCATATATTCAATGGGTAAAGGTACCACACCAGAATATACATTAAATTATCTTTTAACTTCTAATGGAATTGATCCAGATAAAGATGTTACAATAGAGTATAAATCAGAAGCTACAGAAGTTGCGGCATTATTAAGTGAATCAGATGATGCAATTGCTATGCTTCCTCAACCATATGTTACTACTGTTATGATGAATAATGATAAAGTTAGACTTGCTCTTGATGTTGCAAAGGAATGGGACCAGATAGATGATAGAGGAAGTGCTGTTACAACAGGTGTTGTAATAGTCAACAAAGAATTTTTAGAAAATAATCCTAAAGTTATAGACAGCTTCTTAAAAGAATATGAAAGTTCAGTTTCTTACGTTAATTCTAATGTGGAAGATGCAGCTAACTTAATAGAAAAGTTTGATATTTTTAAAGCAGCAGTTGCAATGAAGGCTATACCAGAATCTAATATAGTTTTAATTACTGGAACAGAAATGAAAACAAAGTTAGAAGGTTATTTAAATGTTCTATATGAACAAAATCCAAACTCAATAGGTGGACAATTACCTGGAGCTGATTTTTACTATATCAAATAAACACTGAAGGTGGATTATGAATAGGCGAGCAGAGATAATAAATAATAGGTTTTATAAAATATTTGCTATTCTCTTTTGGATAGTTATGTGGCAGATTATTGCTATGATAATAGATAAGGAGATGCTTTTAGCGTCTCCTATAGCTGTTATAGATGCTCTTGTTAACTTACTATCTACAAGACCCTTTTGGATGTCATTATTCAACTCCTTTAGAAAGATAGTAGCAGGCTTTTTACTTGGTACATTATTTGGAGTATTTATTTCAGTTATTTCATATAGATACTTATTGTTAAGAGAATTAATAGAACCTTTAATAAAAACAATAAAATCCACACCTGTTGCTTCCTTTATAATAATTGCATTAATATGGGTTGACTCGGCTAATTTATCAGTCTTAGTATCCTTCCTAATGGTACTACCAGTTATTTATACTAATACATTAGGGGGCTTATGTGAGATAGATTCTAAACTACTTGAAATGTCAAATGTGTTTAAAGTGAACTGGCTAAAAAAAGTTCGTTATATATACATACCAGAGCTTATGCCTTATTTTGTATCTGCAGTTAGTGTTGGATTAGGGTTTTGTTGGAAGTCTGGAATTGCAGCAGAGGTAATTGGTTTACCAAGGAACTCAATAGGAGAACATTTATATGAAGCTAAGATATATCTAATGACAAAGGAATTGTTTGCCTGGACCATTGTAATAATAATTATTAGTGTTTTGTTTGAAAAAACAATTATGATACTTATAAAATGGACATGGCAAAAGTTACTTTAATATAGAAAGGATTATATTATGAGTATAATTTTATCCAATATATCAAAAGGCTTTAAAAACATAAGGGTTTTTAATAATCTTAATCTGGAAATTCCCGGGAATCAAATTACATGTATTTTAGGTTCTTCTGGAATAGGAAAAACCACCCTTTTAAATATTTTACTTGGATTATTAAAAGTGGATTCTGGACAGATAGAAGGCCTAGAAGGTAAAAATATAGTAGCTGTCTTTCAAGAAGATAGACTAGTAGAGAATTTGAGTGCTATAAAGAATGTACAACTTGTATGTAGAACAAAGATTAATAAAAATAAAATAATAGACGACTTTGCAAAAGTGGAGCTAGCAGGGTTTGAGGACAAGTCTGTATCTGAACTTAGTGGGGGTATGAAAAGAAGAGTTGCTATAATTAGAGCTGTTTTTGCAGATTCTGACATAGTAGTTATGGACGAACCCTTTAAAGGCTTGGATGGGGAACTTAAAAGCAAGATGATTGAATATATTAAAGAAAATACAAAGGGTAAAACAGTTATTATTGTAACCCATAGTATTGAGGAAGTAAAAGAACTAGAAGCCAATGAAATTGACTTAAACTTTACGAAAAATAATCATAGTGTTATAATGAATAAATATTAAGAAGGAGTTTAGAGTTCAGGAGGAAATTATGCATATTACGATAACCGGTAACTTAGGGAGCGGAAAATCAACCATAGCTAAATATATAAGAGATGAATATGGTTTTGAAATATATTCTACAGGAACAATACAGAGAAAACTAGCTAAAGAATTAGGAAAGACTACACTAGAGATGAATGAATTAATGTGTAATGATCCTAAGTATGACAAAATGATTGACGATGCTACAACAAGAACAGCGAGAGAAAATATTGATAAAGATATTATATTTGATTCAAGACTTGCTTGGAACTTTGTTGAGAAGTCATTTAAAGTATTTGTATCTGTAAGTTTAAATTCAGCAGCTGATCGGGTTTTTAATGATACTGATAGAGGTTCTGTTGAAGAGTATTCTTCAAAACATGAAGCTAAGAATAAATTAAGAGCAAGGGCCGAAACAGAAGATGTGCGTTTCAGGGAAATGTATGATCTAGAATATTTTAATTTTAATAATTATAATCTAGTAATAGATAGTACTTATAACAGTCCAGAAGAAATAGCAAAGATAATCATAGAAGAAGCTAAGAAGTTCTATAAAATGGTTGATGAGCTAGGATTTGAAGAAACTAACAAGGGTTGGAATTCGGTTTTAGTATCGCCAAAAAGATTACTTCATACTGATATTGGGGAAGATGACAAAGAACGTTTGCAGGATTTGATAATAGAAATTAAAGAAACTGGTAATGGTATAGGTAGGAAAATATTAATTAAGAGTATAGATGAAGAATACCATATAATTGAAGGAAAAGATGAGGTCATAGCATCACATCTAGCAGAATTGTTATTTGTAGAAATAATATTAACGGCTTGACAAATATGTGAGTCTAGCATAAAATCAATTTTATAAGCGATGAAGAGGAATAGTATATCATTTGTATTATTACAGAGAGGAAACAATAGGTGGAATGTTTCTATAATAGGTGATAGAACCTACCTTTGAGCACTATATGAAAGTATAGCGTATACCGGCGTTAACGGAATAAAGTGAACTGTAAGCATTCAAGACTAATTCCTTAATTATTAAGGATTTTTATAAAACTAGTTACAGTTAATAAGGGTGGTACCGCCGAAGTCTTTTGGTCCCTTGTGGATAAAAGGCTTTTTTTGTGTATTAAAATAAAATTTTATTTAAAGGAGAAAGATATGGCTAAGAACAAAAAGTTAGTTGAAGAAATAACATCAATGGGAGAGGACTTCTCCCAGTGGTATACGGACGTAGTAAGAAAATCAGAACTTATTTCTTATTCTAGTGTAAGAGGGTGTATGATTATCCGTCCATATGGATATGCAATATGGGAAAATATTCAAAAGGAAATGGATTCACGTTTTAAAAAAACAGGCGTAGAAAACGTATATATGCCAATGTTTATACCAGAAAGTCTATTACAGAAAGAAAAAGATCACGTAGAAGGTTTTGCTCCAGAAGTAGCTTGGGTTACCCATGGTGGTGAAGAAAGGTTACAAGAGAGACTATGTGTAAGACCAACATCAGAAACGTTGTTTTGTGATCATTATTCAGAAATAATTCAGTCATACAGGGATTTACCAAAGTTATATAATCAGTGGTGTTCAGTGGTTAGATGGGAGAAAACAACCAGACCATTTTTACGTTCTACTGAGTTCTTATGG
>CAZOSE010000082.1:8117-8577 GCA_964582385.1 uncultured Lachnospiraceae bacterium | reverse complement strand
TTCTTTATCCACTTTGCAAACTCATCTACACCAACTTCATTGGTCTCTAAACTTCTCCATGCTAGGTCTAGGCGACTCGGTCTATCTTCTACTGGCCCTACACTATCTTCCCAAACAAAGTTTGATACAAAGTTACCTCCAGGGTAGCGAATAATAGGTACATCAAGTTCTTTAACTAGATCTATTACGTCTTTTCTAAATCCGTCCTCATCAGATAGTTGATGACCTGGCTGATATAATCCATCATAAACTGCTCGTCCTAAATGTTCTACAAATGAACCATAAATAAAGGATTGAAAAACAACAAACACACCTTATCAAGCATCTTCTGATCTTCTGGTTTGGAGGTTTTCGAGATCTCGTCCATCTCTTCCTTGATCCTATCGAACGTATCGT
The DNA here is from genome assembly GCA_964582385.1 of uncultured Lachnospiraceae bacterium. GTDB lineage: Bacteria > Bacillota > Clostridia > Lachnospirales > Lachnospiraceae > JAAYRG01. The sequence continues at coordinate 8,181 of CAZOSE010000082.1, read as the reverse complement.
AGGCCATCTGGTACTCTTGCTCATCAGCGTACTGATGAGCAGCTTCGTAGAGCGAGTAGATGCC
>CAZOSE010000082.1:7544-8107 GCA_964582385.1 uncultured Lachnospiraceae bacterium | reverse complement strand
GTTTGTCAATCTCGGCTACCTTTAGCTCTTTATCAACTACCATTGTTGCTTTCTTTAACATAATATCCTCCTTGTAATATTCATTAGTAACTATAGGTGTTTGTTAGTATATACTTAGCCCTTTACACCACCTGCTGTCATTCCTTCTATAAAGTATGATTGGAAACATACAAATAAAATTAAAATAGGAATAATCGCAAAACATGAGCCTGCAATTAAAATATCATAATTATTACCGTATGGAGACAGTAAACTTTGTAGACCTACAGGTAATGTAATCTTACTTGAAGATCTCATAACTATCATTGGCCACAGGAAGTTATTCCAACTTTGCATTCCTTGATAAATTCCCATTGCTGCAAATGATGGTTTCATAAGGGGTAGCATAATCCTGTAAAATATTCCATATTCTGAGGCTCCGTCAACACGTGCTGAATCTAAAAACTCCCTTGGAATACCAGATAAGTATTGGCGAAAGAAGAAAATAAGCATAGGTACTACCATGTAAGGAAGTATAATACCCCACATTGAATCTATAAGTTTCATGTTAATTGTTAACCTAT
>CAZOSE010000082.1:0-7534 GCA_964582385.1 uncultured Lachnospiraceae bacterium | reverse complement strand
GGAAGTAAAATAATTTCAGTTGGAACCATCATAACAAGTAATACACATATAAATAGGGCATTTTTAAACTTAAATTCATACATTGCAAAGCCATAACCTACACAGGCACTTAAAAACAATGCTAATGCAACTTGTATAATTGTTATTATTAAACTGTTTTTGTACCAAATAAAATATGAGTTTTGTCCGCTAAATAAAAGTTTGTAGTTGTTAAGGTTAACTGTGTCCCAGTCAAACTTAAAATTCAAACCATATCTCATAAGCTCAGACCCTGGTCTTAAGGATGATATAGTTAATAATATTAATGGTAACAATATTACAAATGAAATAATTACAAAAAACAAAACGAGGAGAATGGATATAACATTATTTTTCTTTAGTTTCATAATTAATTATCTCCCCTCCCGAATGTTCCATTAATTATTAACTGGGCCACATTAATTGCCATAACAATTAATAATAATACTAAGCCTATTGCACTAGCCAGACCAATATTATTCTGCTCCCATCCCATCCTATATAGATATCCAACTATTGTAGTCCCCACATTATTAGGAGATTTGTTTCCATTAAACAATATGTAAGATTCAGTAAACATTGCCATACCACCAAATATAGAAATAGTGAGAACATATATTGTAGTCGGCTTAATAAGTGGTAAAGTAATATATTTGAACTTTTTAATCTTATTGGCTCCGTCAATATCCGCAGACTCATATAGTTCTTCAGGTATTTGTTGTAGGCCTGATAAGAAATACATCATGTTAACGCCTGTCCATCTCCATAAACAAATGAGGAATAAAGTTAGCCAGACTGTAGTTGGTCTTCTAAGCCAAATAAGAGGTTGGAATCCAAAACTTCCAATTAGTTGATTCATAAAAGACCCTTCAAGCTCTCCAAACATTAGCCTAAAAATTGTACCTGCAACTACTACTGATGTAAGTGCTGGAATAAACATGACACTTCGAAACAAAGTCTTTTTCTTCATTAGTTTGCTGTTAAGCATTGCTGCCAATAAAAGCGGAATGGGTATCATAAGGGCACATGAAACAACAGTATAAAAGGCACTGTTTTTTAGTGATTTGACAAAGACAGGATTCCACAATGTTTTGTAATTATTTAAACCTACAAACTGGGAATTCCCTCCTCGTACCTTCTGAAAACTCATAATTACTGTACTTACCATTGGATATGCAAAGAAAATTAAAAAGGTAAGTATAAATGGGAGTATAAATACATATGGAGCCACTTTCTTGGAATACAAAAAACGTTTGAAAACATTTTGTTTTTTCATGAATTTTCTCCATCCTAGTAAATTATATTAAATCTTTAAATATGAGGCGTATTGGTTAAATACGCCTCTAGGTTCTTAAATTCTAATTAATATGCATTCTGTTACTTGTGAATAACAACTGTTACTTATGAATAACAACTGTTACTTGTTAGTAACAGGTATTATTCATCATAAATAACTGTATCTTGTTCGTTCTCTAATATATCTCCTGCATCTTGATCAAGTGCAGATTCAAATGCGCTAGCATATGTTGTTGAAACAAGTACACCGTATGTTGCTGAGTATGAACCAGCAATATTAGGAGCTGTTAGGTCTGTACCATTCTTTAATAAGATATCAAATGGGTTTGTTGCAAAGTATTTTAAGAACTTGTTTTCTTTGTTCTGGGTTATCTCTGGATCTTCCCATAAAGAGGTTCTAATAGGGTCAAATCCTAATACATTCCATATATATACATTTCCTTCTTCTGAAAGTTTAGCAAATGCTAAAAATTCTTTAGCAAGATCTTCATGTTCAGTAAACTTAAGTACGGATGTTCCTGTTCCACCTTGCAATACTGCACGGGTATCCCCTTCGTTCCAAACAGGAATTTCATATATTCCAATTTTTCCTTCTAGATCTGCACAATAATCAGTAAAACGTCCCATATACCATAAAGGCATAGAAATTGAAGCTACACCACCATCATTTAAATGGCCATACCATTCTTCAGCATGATATAATCCGCCTGGGGCTATTTCACATACACCAAGATCCATCATTTCTCTTATATAATCAATTACTTCTGCATGTTCAGGTGTATTAATATTAGGTTGACCATCTGGAGTTACATATTGTACACCTTTTTCTAGTAGCATAAGTTGTGGTAAAAATAAGTCCGTAGTTTCAACAGCTGTCATAGTTTTGCCTGTCTTTTCAACTACAACTTTTCCTGCTTCTACATAATCATCCCATGTCACGATATCAGCAGGATCAATACCAGCTTCATTCATAATATCCATATTGTAATAAGTTACTGATTCACCTAAGTGGAAGTCTATTCCGTAATAATTCCCACTTGTATCACCATACATTTCGATTCTTGACATAACAACATCATCTTCATATGCTTTTACAACGTCATTCAAAGGTAAGAAATAATTATCTTTCAAGAAAGATCCGTAGTAGCCTATTTCAACGTCGGCTATATCAGGTGTTCCTTTACCAGATTGACTAGCAACTAACAATTTACTGTGTAAAGAATGAGATTCACCAGTTGTTACTGTTAGATTAATTGGGTTGTCAGGATACTTTTCATTCCAAACATCAGCCATTTCAGTATAAAATCCTACATGTAGCTCTTGAAAGGTCCAAAGAGATAATTCAGTTCCACCATCAACAAATTTGTTCTTACCTACCGTACTTCCGTCTAAATCCCCAGTCTCAACGGAATCAGGATCATCATTGGTGTCAGTCTTACCACAACCTACTAATAAAAACATTCCTAAAACCATACATAACAATACACTTATAACATTTTTCTTCATACTTCCCTCCTATTTTTGTGAAGTTTTACATGATGTTACTAGATACTATGTTGCGTTAGGTAATTTACTTACAATTTTAGTATACTATTACTTCCTTTTATTATCAATGTTAATTTTATACAAATGTACGTACATTCTTTTGTTAACTTTTTAGCAATGTACGTACATGTGGTATATTGGAAACAAATATGCCCCTTGCTCATTCACAAGGGGCATGTCTATTATTCAAAATAACTATTAATCACTTTTCTTCTTAGTCCACAACCAATAATACTTAGTTCCAAAGATACTTCACTTTCATTCTTAAATACTCCATAACCAAAATCCCTAGGTGTAGCATTAATTACATAAGTTTCACCTTGAGCCTTGGCAAATCCCTTTAGTCTTAAAACATCCCCTGATTCAGGTTTAAAAAGCTGTTCTATAAAATCAGTAAGATCCTCTTCATTTTCAAAACTTGGATTTAGAGTAAATGTCTGGTATGCATACTGGTGGGCTTCCTTGAGGATTGTTAGATCTGTTTCAAAGTATCCAGAATTCACAAAGCTTCTATAATCCGAATTATCAAGCATGCTCCAAGGTTTTGTAATGATCCTATCTTTATTACTATTCTTATTACTGGCCTTGATACTGTTCTTTGTACTGTCCTTAGTACTATCTATACTTATATTGTTACTTCCAAGAAGCCCATTTAAAAACCTACTTGCTTCCTTTTTTACTTCTTCTTCATCTGAAGTTTCATCCACCTTGCTAACAATAATACTTCCTGCCATGGACATCTGGGACATCATTATTGATTTACTTGAATTATTCAAGTTCCTAGTCTGTGCCATATCAAGGATTCCTATTATTGAACCAATCTCTACTTTTTCTTGAATTTGAGGACTATTATAAACATCAAGAAAATCTTCCATAGTATATATTCCAGATGGCTCAAATAGGATTCGGTCGTTATTCTTTGCAAGTTCCATAATCAAATCATGAAATATAGGCTTGTGCCCACAGCAAAGACATCCACCACTAAGTTCTGTAACATTGTAGTTGCTGGCCTTTAAGAGAGCAGTGTCAAAACCTGGTTTCCCAAATTCATTTTCAATTACAGCTACTCTTTCTCCACTTTCTAAAAGGTAACGTAAATATCCATTGATAAATGTGGTTTTTCCTGAACCGAAAAAGCCAGTGACAAGGTCTATCTTGGTTTTCATGACTAGTACTTTCCGTAGGTCTTAGCAATATCAATCATACGTTTAGCACGGTCAAGAGAGGCTGCTGAAGGATACTCACATCCTGTACCTAATATAAATCCTCCGCCTGCTGCCATATCGTCAATATTACTCTTGCACATTGCATCCCATTCTTCATCTGTTCCAATAACTGCATTAGCTGGTGGAACACTTCCAATTAAAGTAATGTCTTTACCATATTTTTCTTTACATTCTTTGAAATCTGCACAATCATCAGGTGGATATTGGAATGAAATAGCAACTGGTTTCATTCTCTTAATTTGTATATCAAAATAAATATTGGTACCACAGTTATGAATCATAACTGAGCCGCCTTCTTCTCTAATAACTTCAGCTAGCTCTTCTACATAAACACCTTCCATCTCATCCCACATGTCTTTTGACATAATTGAACCGGATGCAAATAGTGTATCCATCATAATTCCTTGAACACCTGTCTTCATTAAAGCTCTACAGTAGTCTTTTAATGTTTCATTGATTTCTTCTACCGCTTTCTTTACTGCGTCAGGATCATCATATAAATCCATATACATTTCTTGTTGGCTACGCATCATTGACAATATACCTAGTGGCCCAAATACAAAAGCTATTACTGGAAACTCACCATTTGCTTCTTTTACTATCTTTTCACAAGCTTCAATGTGCATCATCATTCTCTTGCCAGTTCTATAATCTATTTTTTTAACTTTATCATACTCTTCAATACTATTAACTAAAAGATTATCGAAATTTGGGTGAGGTGCATCGTCTTCAGGGTAAACTATATCTAATCCCCATCCGTCAGCTTCAACAGATAAGTCAACTAATGTAACAATACAGTCTAGCCCAAGTTCTTCCCTTGCTTTAAGCATTGCTTCTGCGTATAGGTCAGCATCATTAGCCCAATCTCTATAACTAGAATTGTTAAACTTTCTTGATACCCCACTAACTATAGGATATACAGGTACCCTATCTGCTTCTTGGTGGCTCATTGCTTTCATTACACGTTCCATTGAATTCATAAATATCTTCTCCTTCATTCTTATATAAGTCAGCTCTTTTTGGCTTCTTGAATTTAATCAAAATGATTATTACTATGAATACATATTACATTTTGTAGTTTTATTAGATTTGAAATATCTTTATGTTTTTGTAATTTTTATTGGTTGTTATACTTTATATATTTACATATAAAAAAGCTCTATGCTTGTATCAGACCTAACTTACCAGAATCCAGCCTGAAGCTTTACATAGAACTTTTTAATCTTAATATTCTCTTATATAAACTTTATTATATATCTATATCAACCTTAATAAATATCCCTACCTGCTAACTTGTAATCACACATATGTAGTTTATTTATAATATCAATGTTATAAGGGCACATAGGCATACACAGTCCACACTTTGTACAATCATCAGCTTTTACCTCTAGCTTTTCATACAAGTCAAGCGCCATATCCTTATTCCCAAACCAAAACCTTAATCTTTCTTTTAATGCATAATCTGAAGCATTAGTAATTCTACCATCAGCCATCTGCCTATCATAATATCCTTCCAACTTGAATATTTCAGTGATAGGAACACCATGCGGACAAGGCATACATTTACCGCACTGCCTACAAACATAATCCCCTAGTTCAGCTGCATTTGTATAAAGTTCATTTATTTCTTCATCTGACATAGGGGTGAATTCTTCTGCATAAGTAAGGTCAGATTCTAACATCTCACGATTATTTATCCCTGTCACTATTACTGAAGCTGGCTGGTTAAAGGCATATCTAAAGGCTTGCCTTGATGATCTCCATAAAAGTCCGTCTGCTATTGGTTTCATTAATATAACAGCAGTACCCTTTTCCTCAGCTAAGGGGAGTAGTTGGCTTTGTATTTCTGGAAAATTAAAATTGTCATAATAGTTAATGGTTGTCATAACGGCTTCAAAAGGATACTCCTTCAAAGCACGAATAAGTACATCCGCCTGGCCATGCATAGAGATACCAATATGGCCTACTTTACCTGCTTTTTTAGCTTCTTCTGCAGCTTCTAAAGCTCCACCAGGAGCCAGTATCTTATCTAAATCCTCCATAGTTCCCACACCATGCATTATGAAAAGGTCTACATAGTCAGTCTTTAGGTTTTTTAAACTTCTATCTAGTGACTCTAAGCACTGGTCTTTATCTCTTTTTTCTGATTTTGTGGCAAGAATATATTCATCACGTCTTCCTGATATAGTTATTCCTATTTTTCTTTCTGACTCACCGTTACCGTAGCTAGCTGCAGTTTCAATATAGTTGCCTCCTGCATCAAGATATTTGTTTAATAAATAATCCGCTTCACTAACTGGAATTTCCAAAAGATGAAATCCCCCAAACCCCAATATTGATGTGTGTAAGCCAGTGCGGCCAAAAGCTCTCTTCTTCATAAATACCTCCCTATTATTATAATTAGATATATTATAGATACTTGGTGGTTGACTAAAAAAGTCCTTATTATTGTTACATCTTTTTAATTTATAGTTTTTACTTCTTATAATTTGATTATATCAGAGAAAAAACACTTTTGCTTGTTTATTTGCATTTTAATTTTTTAAAAAAGGCCCTAGCTTTTATTATCAGCTAGGGCCCTATAGTGATTAGTGGATATCAATATCTCGTCCACAATACAATCTTTAATTATAAGTATTTAAATGGTTCTTTAGAATCTATAAAATGAACTTCAATACCATCTACTATATCTTCCAACCATTCTCCAAGATGTTTCATTCCTGGCTCTTCACTTTTTGCATGACCTAAAACTAACATACCTTTATTAAGTCCAAGTTGAGATGCATCTCTTACATAGGCTGTAGTTGTCCACTCAGTTATTTCTCCGCATACTAATAAATCTAGGTTATTATCATGCATTAATTCCATAGGCATTTCTTCTCTTCCAAAGCCAAGGCTTCCTCCACCTACAAGAACACTAAGTCTTTCTACTTTCATTTCTGGGTTGCCTACTATCTGGATCACTTCCATATCAAGCTTGTCTTTGAAAAAGTCAGATAATCCTTCTAAAGTAGTTTCTGGTATCTGGTAGCATGTTCCAAAATGCTTCAAAGATTCTGGATTCTCTATTCTATAACCTTGCCAACCTAATTCCTTGTCTAAGCCTCTATAGATTCCATCTTCCTTATCCATATGCATATGGTCATGGAATCTCCATATTGCAATGTTATGCTTATCTAATAATTCCTTTTTCATATGGTAAACAGGGTCTTCTTTTAGCCAATCAGTTTTATCCATACCCGTAAACCAGGTTGGTTCATGGGTAATTATCATGTTTGCCCCTATTTCAATTGCCTTGTTGATAACCTCAACGGTTGCCATAAAAGTACTAACAATCTTAGTTACTTCCATGTCATAACTTCCTGATATAAGGATGTCACAAGTTTTATCCTGTGGTAATGGTTCTACCCCTGTTTTCTTAATTATACCGTCTATAACTTCTTTAA
>CAZOSE010000081.1:7123-8682 GCA_964582385.1 uncultured Lachnospiraceae bacterium | reverse complement strand
GCGTAAAATCAGCTTAATTAAATAGAATGTGTAAAAATCCCCAAGGAGCAGAAATAATCCTTGGGGATTTTTTTTAGGACAGCAATACGTTTAGAAGGTACTACAAGTGTTTAATCCTTGTTGAATCTTAATATCAGAGAGTATTAGACACTATCTATAATAAGCTGTGTACAAATTTGTATAAGAACAAGCGTTTCTATTTTATAATATACTAATTTAATATATCTGGTAATATAATGAAACAATTGCATTGGAAACTTCACCTTAATTTTACGTTTTATTTATGAAAGATGCAAAAAATAATAAAAAGTAGAAAATGAAAGAAAGAATATTGGCTATTTATGAATAAAAAACTTAGAGTAAAAAAGCTATCGTCTTAATTAATTTAAATTGAGTTTAAAAAGATAACGTTTTCAAAGTAATTAAAACACGCTATACTGAAAGCGTATTCAGGAGGTAAGGGGAATGAGACCCAATCATATTAAGCTAATAAAGCTTATAAACGAAAAAGAAATAATATCAATTAGTAAAATCATAGAATTAGTTGGTTGGTCAAGATATAAGATTAACAAATATATTCATGAAATAAATGATTTTTTTGAGAAAATGGAGTATAACCTTGAGGTCGTTCAACATCCTCGAGTAGGCGTCTCTTTAGAAGGTGTACTCTCTGAAAAAAACAAAATTATTAATTCGCTAGAATATATGGAAAACACAACTAATGATAGAAGGATTATAGAAACTTTATCTACTCTATTGGATGCTAAGGAATGGGTAACGATTCAAAAGTTAGCAGATGATTTATTTGTGAGTAAATCAACATTTGAGAGTGTACTGAAAGAAGTAAGGACTTTACTTGAAAGCTATGGTTTAGAAGTTGAAGGTTCAAAAAAAGGGATAAAGTTAGATACAAGTGAAGAAAATAAAAGGAAACTGATTGCGATGATAATCAGTACATATAAAAATAAATTAGTTGCTTTTAGTAATCCAAAAGAAGAATTAGAAATATCTATAAAAATGTCAGATGATATAAAACAGTTTATTAACAATGAAATTATTAATCGAGTAGCAGATGTATTGGTAAAATTCTCAAAAATGACAAATTTGTATTTAACTGAGTATGAGTTTAATACTTTAGCAATTCATATAGCTATTTCATTAGAACGCATCAAAAAATCATTTGTCGTCGAGGATACCAAAGATGGATTAAAATTAGAAATGAATACACTAACATTAATTAACAGTTTAGAAAAAGAATTTTCAATAAGCCTACCTAAATATGAAAAAGAATATATAAATGTTCATATCCGATCAATTCAGTCAAATGCTTATAACAGAAGAGAATATAGTAACGAAGCTAAAATCACTAATAACGAAGTAAGATACAATAATTTAGATTTAATGTTAGAAAATGTATTAACTGATTTTGAACCGGATAAGGAATTAATTAAGGGATTGGCTTTACATTTGAAAAGTGCGATAAATAGGCTAAGCAACAATATAAGTATACGAAATCCATATTTAGAAGAAATTAAATCCAATTTTATACAGGCTTTTGA
>CAZOSE010000081.1:0-7023 GCA_964582385.1 uncultured Lachnospiraceae bacterium | reverse complement strand
CAAAATAGTGTTTATGTTAGTCCGTTACTTAATGAAAGAGACATTTTAAGGATAGAAGAAAAAATAACTCCTAATAAAATACAAGGCAACAGTTTTATAAACTTATTATCAGAGTCATTCTTTAAGATATCTAATGAAAATCTATCGCAATCTGAAATTATTAAAAATATGGTTGAAGAAATAGCAAGTAAAGGGTTTATTGCTGATGACATATATGAACGGGTTATGAAGAGAGAGAGACTCTCTACTACTGCTATCAGAAATTTTGCGATGCCACATGCGGAAATACCTAAAACAGATGAGCCAGTAATATATGTTCATATTAATAAAAATGGAATCGAGTGGGATAAAGATGAAGTGTCGATAGTGTTCTTATTCTTATTAAATGAAAAAGTCAAAGATGAGTTAGATAGCATCTATAGTTTTTTCTATGAAATTATATCATCAGAAATTACTTTGCATAGTTTAATAAATGTAAGTAGCTATGAAGAGTTTATCCAGCTATTAAGGAGAGAAAGTTAAAATATGACAAAAAATGTAGCAACAATTAAAGAAGAAAATATTATCTTTAATCTGGAAGCAGATAATATTGAGGAAATCGTAGCTCAACTAGCTGAAAAGTTGTTTGAGAGCGGAGACATTAATGATAAAAGTAAATTTATCGATGCTGTAATGGAAAGAGAAAATGAAATACCAACGAGTATTGGAAATGAAATGGCAATTCCTCATGGGAAAAGTGTAAGTGTCGATCACTCTACAGTTGCATTGTGCGTATTAAATGAAAAAATAATTTGGGGGGAAGAATCACAAGATGAAGTAAAATATGTATTTTTGTTAGCGATTAAGGATGCTGATAAAGGTGAAACCCATTTAAGAACACTGGCAAATTTATCTAGTAAATTAATGGATAAAGAATTTGTTAATAATTTGAAAAGAGCAAAATCAAAAACAGAATTATTGGAAGTTATAAATCAAATTTAGGAGGAAAAATTATGAAAATTGTTGGAATAAGTGCATGTATCGCGGGGTTAGCACATACTTATATGGCTAAATCAAGCTTAGATGAGCATGCTAAAGCAGCAGGACATGATATTAAAATTGAATTACAAGGTGCTATGGGTATTGAGAATCGTTTAACACAAGAAGAGATTGATGAAGCAGACGTAGTTATCTTTGCAGTAGATACTAATGTCACAGATCGAGAAAGATTTGATGGAAAAAAAATCTTAGAAACTGCAACACAAAAAGCAATGCGAGATGGTAAACAAGTCATTGATGAAGCAGAAAAATTAGTAAAAGATGGAGGCGCAGAACATGAGTAAAAATAATAGAAATATCGGTAAAGAAATGATGAAGCATTTCCAAGGTGGGGTATCTTATATTATCCCATTAGTAACGGCATCAGGTTTATTAACTTCTTTAGCAGTTATCTTTGGTGGTCAAGATGTTTGGGATCAGACAGATACTATTTGGGGAGTAGTTAGATTTATTGGTCACTCAGGATTACAGTTTATTGTACCAATGATTTCGGCTTATATTGCGTACTCAGTAGCTGATAGACCCGGTCTAGCTCCTGGATTTATAACTGGACTTGTAGCAAATGAAATGGGTACAGGTTTCTTAGGTGGAATGATTACTGGTCTTGCGGTTGGTTACTTAGTAGAGTGGCTAAAGAAAATGCCCGTGGCACCAAGTATTCAATCATTAAAATCAATTATCTTAATTCCGTTTATTGCTACTACGGTAGTTGGATTAGGAATGTGGTACATTGTTGGACCGCCAATTACTGCTTTAACGGTAGGTATCTCAGGTTGGTTAGAAAGTTTATCAGGTACAAACGCTGTACTATTGTCTGCACTATTAGGTGGTATGATGGCAGTCGATATGGGTGGGCCAATTAACAAAATTGCTTATGCTTTTGGAACAGCAGCATTTGCTGAAGGAAGTTACATTGCAAGTACCGCTATGTTATTAGGGATTGGTCTTCCAAACTTTGGTATGTGGTTAGCTACAGTACTGAAGAAAGACTTGTATACAGAAGCTGAGAGAGAAAACGGAAAGTCAGCAATCATTATGGGATTAGTTGGTATTACCGAAGGAACAATTCCTTTTGCGGTAGCTGACCCAAGTAGAGTAATACCAAGTATTGTTGTAGGTACAGCAGTAGGCGCTGGAGTCAACGGATTCTTTGGATCAACTCACGCAACAATGTTATCTACTTTCATGGCAATTCCATTTACTTCAAACATTGTAGGATATGTAATCTCAATTTTAGTTGGTGGATTAACAACTGCTTTAATGGTGAATTTCTTAAAAGGAAAAGCTAAAAAGACAGTCGAATAATCAGAATAAAATGGAGGAAGTTAATTAATGACAAAGAGAAAAGTTCATTTAGTTCCACATACTCACTGGGATAGAGAATGGTATTTTAATACTTCAAGATCAACTATCTATTTAATTAAACAAGTTAAAGAAGTACTTGAAGTGTTAGAAGAAAATCCTGAATTTAATTCATTCGTATTAGATGCTCAAACTTCATTGGTTGAAGACTATTTAGAATATCACCCTGAAGATAAATCTAGAATTGAAAAATTAGTTAAAGAGAAACGTTTATTTATTGGACCTTGGTACACTCAGACTGACCAGTTAGTTATTTCTCAAGAATCAATCGTGAGAAACCTACTTTATGGAATAAATAAAGCTAAAGAATTTGGACATTCATTTAACGTTGGATACGTACCAGATGCATTTGGCCAAGGTGGGAATATGCCACAAATTTATAGAAGCTTTGGAATTGAAACGGCTATATTTTGGCGAGGTATTGCTGATACGACGTTTGAAGATACTCAATTTGTTTGGGAAGGTACAGACGGAAGTGAGGTTTACTCTACGATAATGAGAAATGGTTATCATTATGGAGGAGAGTTTGGAATTCCAGAAGATGATACAAAAATAAAAGATTACATTGGTGAATTCGTAAATAAATTAGATGATGAAGCAAATACTGAACATGTATATTTCCCTTATGGGCATGACCAAGCACCAATTAGAGAGAATCTCCCTGAATTAATTAAAGATTTTAATAGAATTGATCCAGATAGAGAATATATTCTAACGAATCCTGAAGAATATTTCGCAGAGATGATTGAGGACAGTAAAAATGTATTAAAAACGTTTAAAGGTGAATTAACTCAAGCAAAACACAGTAGAGTTCATAAAACAATATTTTCAACTAGAGCGGACATGAAACAGTTGAATAATAACATTGAGAACTTTTTAGTGAATGTTCTTGAGCCTGTATTAGTAGTAGCTGATAGTCTAGGGTTAGAATATCCGCATACAACGGTAGAGAAGATTTGGAAGATAATGTTTGAAAATGCTGCTCATGATAGTATTGGTGGTTGTAACAGTGATTCTACTAATAGAGATATCTTGCACCGATATAAAGTTGCAGGAGATCTGGCGACAAACTTATTAGAGATTACAATGAGAACAATTTCAAGTAAGATACACTTTGAAAATAATCTTAATATCGTCTCATTTAACCCACTACCATATAGTTACGAAGGTGTGGTAGAAGTAGAGGCGTATGTACCCAACTTAGAGTATGCATTGTACGATGTTAATTCTGGTGAAGAGTACGAATATGTTATTGAAGAAGCAGAAGAATTAACTGAATATGTACTAAAGCAAACAATAAAAATTGACTCAAATAAAGATATCTTTATTCCGAAGAAGGTTTATTTAGTCAAAATGAAAGTATATATGAAGGAACTGAAAGGATTGGGATATAAATCTTTATACATCAATCCGAATAAGAAAAATAATCAAATAAATGAATATAAAAGCGATGATAATTATTCTATCGAAAACTCGAAATACTTAATTTCACTTAATGAAGACAATACTATTAATATTACTGATAAAAGATCAGATAAGGTATATGAAAATCAAATGGTGTTTGTTGACTCAGGTGATGATGGAGACTCATACAACTTTTCACCCCCAAGAAAGGACATGCATATTGAGTCAATCGGATCAGCCAGAGTCGAAACAAATGTTTACAGAAGTTCGGTAAATGAAAGATTAGATTATACATTTAATATGATTGTTCCTTATGATTTAAATGAGAGAGCAAAAAAGAACACTACAAAGGAACTACCAGTCACTGTAACAATCGATTTAGAAAAAGAATCAGATACTATTTACTTTAATATAAAAGTTGATAATAACGTATTAAGTCACAAATTATCTGTTCAATTTGACTCAGGTATTGCAAGTGAGTTCTCATTTGCGGATCACTTGTTTGGTCCAATTAGACGCCCAGTTAAATTAGACGAAGTGGCAGTATGGGAAGAAGAAGAGTGGGATGAAACACCTATTGCAATTGAACCTATGCAAAGTTATGTTGCTCTATCTGAAGAATCAAGCCTGTTTTCAGTTCTAACTGAAGGCGTTCGTGAGTATGAGATAGTAGGTGAAGATTACGGTACAATCCAGTTAACTTTGTTCAGAACTTTTAGCCATATGGGTAAAGAGAACTTGCTGTATAGACCAGGAAGAGCTTCTGGAGAAACGATTGTAGAAACTCCTGATGCTCAATTATTAGGGAAAATTGAGTGTGACTTTGGAGTCTACATTAACTCAGAGAAAAGCTTTGCTGATATTAATCTAGCCAAAATTTCGAAAGAGTTTTTAACTCCTTTACCAAGTTACCAAAATTCAGACTTCTTGCATGGGCGAATGATTTTTGCTCAAAAACGAGAAGAAAAAGTACTGGAAAACAGTTACAATTTAATGGAATTTGACTCGGACACAGTCGGAGTAAGTGCAATTAAAAAAGCTGAGAATAATGACAGTTACTTAGTAAGATTATTTAATCCATACTTTGATAAAGATGTTAGCATTCCAAAAGAGCTAAAAGAGCAAGAGTTTGTTGAATTAGATGAGTTAACGGGCTCAGATAAAATTGAAAAATTAACACATAATCAATTTGCAACAATTAAAATTGATGCAAAATAATTGAAGTAGTTATAAATAAGACACATTTTATCTATGATGAATGTGTCTTATTTTATTAAGTATAGATAGGAGTGGGATAGTGGAACCATTATTTTTACAAGGAGTTTTCCATAATAAAATATGGGGAGGAACTAAGTTACGTGAGGAATTTGGATATGAAATACCAACTGAAAAGACAGGAGAGTATTGGGCGATTAGTGCTCATCCAAATGGACCGGCAAAAGTGATAAACGGTAAATACTCAGGTAAAACAATTGCTGAATTATGGGAGGAACATCGTGAATTATTTGGAAATCAAGAAGGTGAAGTTTTTCCTCTTTTAACTAAACTAATAGATGCACAGAATGATTTATCAGTTCAAGTACATCCAGATGATAAATACGGATTAATTCATGAAGGAGAGCTTGGTAAAACAGAGTGCTGGTACATAGTGGCTGCGGATGAAGGAGCAGAAATTATATTTGGGCACAATGCTACTACTTCTGCTGAATTTAAAGACTTTATTAAAAGTGGAAAATGGGATAATCTATTAAGAAAAGTTAAAGTAAAAGCTGGAGATTTTTTCTACGTGCCAAGTGGAACGGTCCATGCAATTGGAAGTGGAGTAATGGTACTAGAAACCCAACAGTCTAGTGATACAACATATCGATTGTATGATTATAATCGTCCGGACCAAAATGGAAAAATGAGAGAACTTCATATAAAGGATTCAATTGCTGTTAGTACCATTCCCCATGAGGAAGATAAGAATAAAATAAATGTAATTAAAAAAGAAAACGGAACCTTGGCGACATTAGTATCCAATGATTTTTTTACTGTAAGCGATTGGAAATTAAGTGGAAATGTGTCATTTAGTCAAGAAAGCTTATATACTTTGGTAAGTGTTTTAGATGGAATGGGTTCTTTGAAAATAAATAAAAAAATCTATCCATTAAATAAAGGAGACCATTTTATACTCCCAAATAATGTAAAAGAGTGGATGATAGAGGGAGAGGTTCATATAATCTCTTCGACCCCCTAATATAGAATGAAAATAGGAAGGTGTAGGAAAATGATTGGAGCAATAGAAGCCGGAGGAACTAAATGTGTTTGTGCAGTTTTCTCGATGACCGGAAAGATAATAGATAGAGTTAGTATACCAACCGAGATACCGAGTGTAACTGTTCCAAAAATCATTAATTATTTTAAAGAATATCCAGAGATAAAATCTATTGGCATTGGTTCATTTGGACCAATAGGAGTAAATAAAGCAATGCCTGATTATGGCTATATAACTTCAACACCCAAGATAAAATGGCAAGATTACAATTTTAAAAGATCTATTGAAAAAGCATTTCCAAATGTTAGAGTTGCCTGGACAACCGATGTAAATGCTGCAGCATATGGAGAGCTAAAAAGAGGTGCGGGTGTTGATGTAGAAAGTTGTATCTACATTACTGTCGGTACCGGGATAGGTGCAGGTATTATCATAGATGGAAAAATAATGGATGGATATAGTCATCCAGAAGCTGGTCATATGACAATAAATAGGCATATAGATGATTTTTTTACAGGTGTATGTCCATATCATGGAGCATGTTTGGAAGGAATGGCTAGTGGTCCAGCAATTGAAAAGCGTTGGAAAGATAAAGGGATAAATTTAAGTGAAAATAATAAAGTGTGGATGATAGAAGCATACTATTTAGCACAAGCGATCTATAATTTTTCATTAATAACAAGTCCAGAAAAAATAATCATTGGTGGAGGAGTAATGAAACAAAAACAGTTATATCCTCTGATTAAAGTAGAACTAGAAAAAATAAATAAAAAATATATAAAATTACCAAATTTAGATGATTATATTGTTCCGCCTGAACTGGGAGATGATGCAGGTATAATCGGATGTTATGAGTTAGCTAAAGCTACTCTACAGATATAGAGTTAATTTTTCATTCTTCTAAATGTAAAAATCCAATTAGAAACGTTAACTTGTCCTTCATGTCTACAAAAAATCGAAAACGG
>CAZOSE010000080.1:8149-8706 GCA_964582385.1 uncultured Lachnospiraceae bacterium | reverse complement strand
AAGGATATAACGCACTATGGCAACCAGGTACTGACCATGCAAGTATTGCTACAGAAGTTAAAATAATTGAAGCATTAAAGGAAGAGGGTATAGACAAAGAAAGCCTTGGTAGAGAAGCTTTCTTAGAGCGTGCCTGGGAATGGAAAGAAGAATATGGTGGACGTATTATAAACCAATTAAAGAAATTAGGTTCATCTTGTGATTGGGATAGAGAACGCTTTACAATGGACGAAGGCAGCAACGCGGCTGTAATGGAATCATTTATTCAGCTTTTTGAAAAGGGATATTTATATAAGGGATCAAGAATTATTAACTGGTGTCCTGTGTGTGAAACAAGTATATCAGATGCAGAAGTAGAGCATGAAGAACAAGCAGGCCACTTTTGGCATATAAAATATCCGGTTGTAGGAACAGATGAGTTTATAGAAATAGCAACAACAAGGCCTGAAACAATGCTTGGAGATACAGCTGTTGCAGTGCATCCTGAAGATGAAAGATATAAAGACCTAATTGGAAAGACTCTATTGTTACCTCTTGTAAATAGAGAAATTCAGGTG